>JADFTO010000002.1:10212-32731 GCA_022560215.1 Pseudomonadota bacterium
GCGTATGCGGCCCGTCGGAGGGCGTCGAAACGCCTTGACGATGCACCGCATCGCCCGCGGCCTTTCTCCTACCCGACGGACCGCATACGCGATCTCTATGGGTCATTATCAGTGACCTTTGGTATCAGCTCAAGATGCGGGCCGCCGTCCCTTTTCGCCGGCGCGCCCGGCCCTTCCCCTCAGGCGTTGAAATCCAGACCCAGGTCCCGGTAGCGTTCCGGGTCCTCAGACCAATTTTCCCGCACCTTGACGAACAGGAACAAGTGAACCCGGCGCTCGAGGATGGCTTCCAGTTCCTTCCGCGCCGTTTCGCCCAGTGACTTGATGCGCCGCCCCCTCTTGCCCAGCACGATGGCCTTCTGGCTGGGGCGCTCGATGTAGACAATCTGCCGGATGGTGACGGAGCCGTCTTCGCCCTCCTCCCAGGTTTCGGTCTCCACCGCCGCCGCGTAGGGCAGTTCCCGGTGGAGCTGCAGATAGAGCTGTTCGCGGG
Source organism: Pseudomonadota bacterium (assembly GCA_022560215.1). GTDB lineage: Bacteria > Pseudomonadota > Alphaproteobacteria > Rhodospirillales > 2-02-FULL-58-16 > JADFTO01. The sequence goes on from JADFTO010000002.1 coordinate 10,706, forward strand.
TGATCTCGGCGGCCAGCAGGCGGAGCGGCATGTCCGAGACCTGGTCTTCGGGGAAGTGCCACGGGCCCTCGGGCATGGTGCGGGCGAGATAATCGAGCAGGTCGTCCACGCCGCTGCCGGTTCTGGCCGAGATCATGAAGGAGCGCTCGAAGGTCCCTTCCCGGTTGAGGGCTTGCGCCAGGGTCAGCAGGTCCGGTTTCCTGACCAGATCCACCTTGTTGATGGCGAGGAGGAGAGGCGCGTTCCCGTAGCCGTGGCGCTCGATGATGCGCCGGGTGTCGGCGTCCAGGCCCCGGGCGGCGTCGACCAGCAAAAGGGTCCGATCGGCGGCGGCCACGCCCTCCCAGGCGGCGGCCACCATGGCCCGGTCCAGCCGCCGCCGGGGCCTGAAGATTCCCGGCGTGTCGATGAAGACCAGCTGGGTCCGTCCCGCCATGCAGATGCCGAGCACCCGGACGCGGGTGGTCTGCACCTTCGGGCTGACGATGGTGACCTTGGTCCCGACCAGGCGGTTGACCAGGGTGGACTTGCCCACATTGGGCGCCCCGACGACGGCGATGAAGCCGGACCGGGTGTCCGCCGTCATTTATCCCCCTTGATCCGTTCCAGCAGCGCCGCTGCCGCGGCCTGTTCGGCGGCGCGCTTGGACGGGCCCGTGGCGGCGGCGGGATCGATCCCTTCCAGGGACACCTGGACGGAAAACACCGGCGCGTGGGCCGGCCCCTCTCGGCCCGTCTCGGTGTAGGCGGGAAGGGCCAGCCCCCGCCCCCGCCCTTGCGCCCATTCCTGGAGTTCCGTCTTGGAATCCTTGGGCGGCGCCGAATCCTCTTCCATGAGGGCCAGCCAGTGGCGGCGGATGAAGCGCTCGGCCGGTTCCATCCCGCCGTCGAGATAAAGGGCCGCGATCACCGCCTCGCAGGTGTCGGCGAGGATGCCGGGATTGTCGCGGCCGCCCGCCTCCTCCTCTCCCTGGGCCATGACCACGTGGCCGCCTAGGCCGATGTCCAGGGCCACCCGGGCCAGTGCGTCGCGCCGGACCAGCGCCGCCAGGCGGGGGGCCAGCGCGCCCTCCTCCTCGTCGGGGAAACGCTCGTAGAGGGTCTCGGCCACCACCAGCCCGAGGACCCGGTCGCCGAGGAATTCAAGCCGCTGGTTGGAGGGGCCGTCGCGCGCCGCGCTGGAATGGGTGAGCGCGAGCCCGAGAAGCCCGGGCCGGGTGAAACGGTGCCCCAGCGCCTGTTCCAGGCTCTCAGTCTTGCCGTTCATGGCGCTTCATTCGACGCCCTTGAACAGGCGGCCGAAGCGGACCGCCCAGGGCCATCTCCAAAACTTCCAGGCGCTGCCCTCTATGGAGAAGAAAAGGATTTCGGCGCGGCCCACCAGGTTCTTCCTGGGGATGAAGCCGACCCCGTTCTGGAAGCGGCTGTCCCGGGACCTGTCCCGGTTGTCGCCCATGGCGAAGTAATGGCCCTCGGGTACGGTGTAGACGGGCGTGTTGTCGTGGGAGCCCCGGTCGCTTTCCTCGAGAATGTAATGGCTGCGGCCGTTGGGAAGGGTCTCCAGGTAGCGCGGGATGTGGCGGATGTTGCCTGCTTCGTCGCGCTGGACGTAGTCATCGACCCGTTTCCTCTCGACCGCCGTGCCGTTGATGTGGAGGATTCCCTTCACCACCTGGATGCGGTCGCCGGGAAGCCCGATGAGCCGCTTGATGTAATCGGTCTTGTTGTCGCTGGGCAGCTTGAAGACGGCGACGTCGCCCCGCTCCGGTTCGGAGAAGAAGATCCTCCCTGGAATCAGGGGCAGGCTGAATGGCAGGGAATGGTCGCTGTAGCCGTAGGACAGCTTGGACACGAACAGGTAAGCGCCGACCAGGAGCGTCGGGATCATGGATCCGGACGGGATGTTGAAGGGCTCGTAGGCGAAGGTCCTGATGACGAGTGCGATCAACACCGCGTAGACGACGGTCCGGATCGTCTCGAGGAAGCCCTGCGTTTTATTGCGAGTCATTAAGACTGCCGATTAATCTATTGTTTATATTCAAATATTGTCGTCATGCTTTCGGGGGTGGCCGAGATCACCACCACGGCCTGGGCCAACATGGCCTCGTCGCTCTGGGTAAGGTCCACGCATGCCTTCATGCCGGGCGGTGTGAGATCCTCCAGGCGTTTTCTGGCGCCCCCGGAAAGGGTCAAGACCGGCTTACCCGAGGCCAGGTTGTCGACGCCCATGTCCCGCCAGAAGACGCCTTCGCGGAACCCCGTGCCCAAGGCCTTGGCGCAGGCTTCCTTGGCGGCGTAGCTCTGGGCGTAGGAGGCCGCGGGATGGGGGCGGGTTTCGGCCTTGACCCTTTCCGTTGCGGTAAAGACGCGGGCGATGAAGCGCTCGCCGAACAGCCCGAGGATCCTCTCGATGCGGCGGATGTCCACCAGGTCGGTGCCGATGCCGATGATCATGTCCCCTGCCCGGCGTCTCGGGCCCGGGCCGTGTCCATGAGCGCCCGCATCCGCCGGATGGCGCTGTCCAGGCCGCCGAATATGGCCTCGCCGACCAGGAAATGCCCGATGTTGAGCTCGACGATGGTGGGAATGGCGGCGACCGGGATCACCGTGTCATAGGTGAGGCCGTGCCCGGCATGGCATTCCAGTCCGATGTCCTCGGCGTGGGCGGCGGCGCTGGCGATGCGGGCGAATTCCTGCTTCTGGTCCTCGCCGTCGGCCTCGCAGTAGGCGCCGGTGTGCAGCTCGACCACCGGGGCGCCGATGGAGGCCGCGGCGTCGAGTTGCGAAACCTCGGGCTCGACGAACATGGAGACCCGGATTCCCGCCCCGCCGAGGGCGGCCACGTATGGCTCGAGGTGATCCAGGCCCGCCACAACGTCGAGGCCGCCTTCCGTGGTGCGTTCCTGGCGCTTCTCCGGCACGATACAGGCGGCGTGGGGCTTGTGGCGGAGCGCGATCTCCAGCATTTCCTCCGTCGCCGCCATTTCCAGGTTCAAAGGCACCTCGATCTCGCGGCTGAGCCGGGTGATGTCTTCGTCGGAGATGTGGCGGCGGTCCTCGCGCAGGTGGGCCGTGATGCCGTCGGCGCCGGCCTTGACGGCGACCCCCGCCGCGCGGACGGGGTCCGGATGCCGGCTTCCCCGCGCGTTACGGATGGTGGCCACGTGATCGATGTTCACGCCGAGTCGCAGGCGCCGGTACGTCATGGTGTCTCCACTTTGTCCGCCATCCTCTTGAGGCGGCGGCGTTCCCGGCGGTTCTTATAGGTGACGACCACGGGTTTCAACAGAAAATAAAAAGCGAACCAGGCCACGGCGGCCGTGGGCAGGCTGCCCACGAACATGGGCCAGAAGATGGGCGCCGCGGTCTCCAGCATGAATTTGACGTCCATGCGCAGGGCGGCCTCCAGAAGGCCCCCGAAGAAACCGCTGAAGTCCATGGAATGCGCCTCTTCCGGGCCACTGCCGGCGCCCATCCAGCGGCCCAGCTCGTAAATCCACACCCAAATGAAGGGGAAGGTCCACGGGTTGCCGACCACGGTGCCGACGAGCGACGACATGATATTGACCCTGAACAGCCAGGAGAGGATCGCCGACAGGACGAAGTGCAGGCCGACGAACGGCGTGAACGAGATGGCCGCCCCGCAGGCGAAGCCCGCGGCGATGGATTGGGAGCTGGCGGGAATTCGCGACAGGCGGGCGAGGACGTACATGAACGTGCGCTTCCAACCGGTGCGCGGCCAGATGTAGTCGCGCATGCGGTCTTGAAGCTTGGGTTTTCGCCGTTGTTTGAACATGATTCGACAAATATATGACACTCGGCCGCCGGCGGAGAAGGAATTCGAACCTAATTCCCTCAGCCGTGGGCCCTTTCCACCGAATTAATGGAGGGCGTGGCCCTCAGTGCCGCGATGATGTCGGTCAGGTGCTTGACGTCCACGACCTCTATGTCGATGGTCAAATCGAAGAAATCCGTCGACCGGTTGGTGATCTTGAGATTGAAGATGTTGGCCTCGTTCTTGGCGATCACCGTGGACAGGTCGCCAAGGCTCCCCGGTTCGTTGAGAACGGTCAGGTCGATGCGGGCCACGTGCTCGAAGCCGGCCTCCCCGCCGGTCTCCCAGGACACGTCGAGCCACCGCTCGGGGGCCTCCGCCAGGGAATTGAGGGTCTCGCAATCGATGGTGTGGATGGTCACCCCCTTGCCCGTGGTGATGATGCCGACGATGCGGTCTCCCGGCAGGGGATGGCAACAAAGGGCGTAGTGCACGGCCATGCCGGGGATGAGCCCCTTTATGGGGATGGCCTCTCCTTTTTTCCCGTCCTTCTTGTGGCGCGCCTTGGCGATGGACACCACCTTCCTGTCCCGCTTGTCCCGGCGGTTCTTCTTGTTGCCGGGGAACACGGTTTCCACCACCTTGCGGCCGGTGACGTGGCCGGCGCCAACATGGGCGAGCAGGTCGTCGACGGAATCCTTGCTGAAGGTCTTCAGGACCCCCGACAGGGACTTGTTGGAATATTTCTTACCGTCGTTCTTAAACACCCGTTGGAGGATGGCGCGGCCCAATTCGGTGTATTGCTCGCGTTCCTTGGAGCGGATGAAGCGGCGGATGCGGGAGCGCGCCTTGCCGGTGACGACGAAACGTTCCCACATGGGCGACGGGGTCTGCGCCTCCGACGTGATGATTTCCACCTGGTCGCCGTTTCGAAGCTCGGTGCGGAGCGGCATCATGCGCCTGTTGATCTTGGCGCCGACGCACTTGTCCCCGATTTCCGAGTGGACGGCGTAGGCGAAGTCCACCGGGGTCGCCCCGTGGGGGAGGTTGATGAGCTCGCCCCTGGGGGTGAAGCAGAAGACCAGGTCGTGGTACATCTCCAGCTTGGTGTGCTCGAGGAATTCCTCCGGTCCCTCGGCGTGCTCCAGGATGTCCAGGAGTTCCCTCAGCCATCCGTATTCTCGCCCGTCGGTCTTGCCGGCGTCCTGTTTGTAGACCCAATGGGCGGCGACGCCGAATTCCGCCACTTCCTGCATCTCGCGGGTGCGGATCTGCACCTCGATGCGCTGGCGTTCCGGCCCGATCACGCCCGTGTGCAGGGAACGGTAGCTGTTGCGCTTGGGCGTGCTGATGTAATCCTTGAAGCGGTCCGGGACCACAGGGTAGGCGTTGTGGATGACGCCGAGCGCCCGGTAGCAGTCTTCGACCGAATCGACGATGACGCGGAAGGCCATGATGTCCGAGAGCTGCTCGAACCCCACGTTCTTGTACTGCGTCTTGCGCCAGATGGAATAAGCGGTCTTCTCGCGCCCGTGAAGGGTCGCCGTGATTCCGGCCTCCCCGAGGGTGGTCTCCAACTCCTCGGTGATGCGCTTGGTCACGTCGCCGCCCTGCTCGCGCAGGAACTCGAGCCTGGCCAGGATTGAGGCGCGGGCCTCTGGATTGATCTCGGCGAAGGCCAGGTTCTGGAGCTCGTCCTTCATTTCATTCATGCCGATGCGTTCCGCCAGCGGCGCGTAGATGTCCATGGTTTCCATGGCGATCCGCCGCCGGGTGTCCGGGTTTTCAATAAAACGAAGGGTGCGCATGTTGTGCAGGCGGTCGGCCAGCTTGACCAGCAGCACCCGGATGTCCTCGGACATGGCGAGGACCAGCTTGCGGAAGTTCTCCGCCTGGGTGGCGCGGTCGGACTGGATTTCGATCTGGGTCAGCTTGGTGACGCCGTTGACCAGGCGCGCGATTTCCTTGCCGAAATGGTCCTCGATGCTTTCCAGGGTGGCCGGCGTGTCCTCGATGGTGTCGTGAAGAAGGGCCGTGATGATGGAGGCGGTGTCCAGCTTGTAGCCCGTGAGGATGCCGGCGACCTCGAGGGGATGGGAGAAATAGGGATCGCCGGACGCCCGCTTTTGGGCGCCGTGGGCCTTCATGGAGAAGACGTAGGCGCGGTTGAGGGCGTCTTCGTCCGCCGCCGCGTCGTAAGACTTTACCTGTTCGACGAGTTCGAACTGACGAATCATGCCGACAGTCCTTGCCGCCGGGCGGTGAATTGGCGGGCGCCCCCGTTTCCGGCGGCGGGCGCCCGGGCAAGGTCAGTCCTTCTTCGGGGACGCCTCTTCCGCCGGCTTTTCCGCCTCGTGGTCCGCTTCCGGTGCGGGGGATTTCGGCTCGGCGCCATCGGAGTCCCCGTCACCGATCAATTCCTGGCGGATGGCGGGAAAGTCCACCTCGTCCTCGATCGGTTCATCGACTTCCGCGTACTTTTGCAGGCCCTTGATCAGGGCTTCCTTGAGTTCCTCGGTGTCGATGGTTTCCTCGGCGATTTCGCGGAGCGCTATTACCGGGTTCTTGTCATTGTCACGCTCCACCGTGAGCTCCGCGCCGCCCGCGATTCTGCGCGCCCTCTGGGCCGCGTACATGACCAACTCGAAGCGGTTCCTAACCTTGGTGATGCAGTCTTCGACCGTGACTCGGGCCATCGGGACTCCTCCGGGAAATGACAGACGACAGGGTATATATTGTGCAAGGCAGCACAACGCAAGACATAGAGCGGATCATGAGCCCATCTCTCGGCCCCGTTATCGCACTCGTGTTCAGTCCGCCAAGTGGCGCCTCACGTCCATGTTTTGGTGCGGCACGCGGACGATCCCGATGGCGGCGCCGGATACCCGGTAGGAAATACAGGCCTTGGCGCTTCCGCCAGGGTGCGCCCGAGGGGCGTGTCCTGGATGGTTCTAATCCTCCAGGGGTTCGGCGATCCGATCCGGAGGCAGGGCGGCGATCAGGCCGTCGATGGTCCGCCCCGTTACGGGATGCCGCCAGTCCGGCGCCAACTCTCTCATGGGCAGCAGCACGAAGGCCCTTTCGTGCAGGCGGGGATGGGGGAGAACGACGCCGCCGGCACCGCCGCTGACCGTCTCGCCGTAGGCCAGGATATCGAGATCGAGGATGCGCGCCTCGTTGGGTTCCCCCCGGGTGCGCCCGAAATCGGTCTCGATTCCCAGCAGCGCCGCCATCAGCGGGGCGGGCGTCAACGCCGTTTCCACGCGGGCGACGCCGTTGACGTACCAGGGTTGGGAGGACATGGGCTCAGGCGCCGAACGGTACCAGCGCGAACGCCCGGCGATGCCGATCCCCGCCCCGGCCATGGCGTCGAGGGCCGCCTCGCAGGTTTCCCTCGGTTCTCCATGGCGGGGACTGGGCAGGTTGGCGCCGATGCCGATCAGGATCAATACCGGTGTCTCCCTCAATCGCCCTTGCCGGGGACCGGTTGGGAGCCTACTTATAGGAGGCGCCGATGCATTACAAACGGATTTGTACCGAACCAAGATATCAGAATATATTGAAACAAAAGGATTATTTCAGATGAATTTCTATCCAGGCGAACGCATTGCCCTTTTCATAGACGGCTCCAACCTCCACGCGGCGGCCAGGGCGCTCGCTTTCGACATCGACTACAAACGGCTCCTCGAGCTGTTTTCCTCCAAGGGCAAACTCATCCGGGCCTTCTACTACACGGCCCTGACCGAGGATCAGGAGTACTCGCCCATCCGTCCCCTGGTGGATTGGCTGGACTACAACGGCTACACCATGGTCACCAAGCCGACCAAGGAGTTCACGGACTCCGCCGGGCGGCGCAAGATCAAGGGCAACATGGACATCGAACTGGCCATCGACGTGATGGGGATGGCCGAGTCCCTGGACCATGTGGTGATCTTCTCCGGAGACGGCGACTTCCGCCGGCTGGTGGAGGCGGTGCAGTCCAAGGGCGTGCGCGTATCGGTGGTCAGCACCTTGTGCTCCCATCCGCCCATGATTGCCGACGAGCTCAGGCGCCAGGCCGACAATTTCATCGAGTTGCAGGACCTGCGGGACAGCATCACCCGCCCGGCGGAGGAACGGGGAGAAGAGGTGGTGATCCCTGTCGAATCCGAAATGGAGTCCGTCTGAGTCCTTGGCCCCCCCGACGACCCCGGGACCGGACTGTCCCCTCTGCCCCCGGCTGGTGGAATTCCGGGCTTCCAATCGCCGCCGGCATCCCCATTGGCACAACGGGCCCGTGCCGTCCTTTGCGCCCCGCGGCGGCGGCGACGTGGGCCTGCTCGTCGTCGGGCTGGCGCCGGGACTGCGTGGCGCCAACTGCAGCGGACGGCCTTTCACCGGCGACGCGGCGGGGGATCTCCTCTATCCGGTAATGCTCGACTTCGGCCTGGCGGAAGGACGCTACGGGCGCACGTCCGATGACGGCTTCCGTCTTAGGCGCGCGCGTGTCACCAACGCCGTGCGCTGCGTGCCGCCCGAAAACAGGCCGCGTGGGGCCGAGGTTGCGGCCTGCCGCCCTTTCCTCGCCGCCGAAATCGGGAGTCTGCCCGGTCTCAAGGTGATTTTGGCCCTGGGCACCGTCGCCCATGGGGCCGTGGTGGCGGCGCTCGGTTTGAAGAAAAGCCACTGGCCCTTTCGCCACGGGGCCTTGCACGCCCTGCCCGCGGCCCCGGTTCTCGCCGACAGCTATCACTGCTCGCGCTACAACACCAACACCGGCCGGCTGACCCCGGCCATGTTCCGCGCCGTGTTCGAGAATATTGCTCCCCTGCTCGACGGTTGAAAATTCCAGTTTGCCGCCCACCACCCGCGCTTGCTATATCCCCCTGTAAATTAGGGGGATTAATCCGTGGAAATGACCTGTCTCGACCTGGAGGGGATCCTGGTCCCCGAAATCTGGATCAGCGTGGCGGAGAAAACAGGAATAGAGGACCTGCGCCTGACCACCCGGGACGAGCCGGACTACGACGCCCTCATGCGCCGGCGGCTCGGCATCCTCGAGCGGCACGGACTGGGACTTTCGGACATCCAGGACGTGATCGGCGCCATGGAGCCGCTCGAAGGGGCGCGGGACTTCGTCTCCTGGCTGCGCCCCCGTTCCCAGGTCGTGGTGCTGTCGGACACCTTCTATGAGTTCGCCCGGCCGCTGATCGAGCGGCTGGATTGGCCGACCCTCTTCTGCAACCGCCTGCGAGTGGACGGGAAGGGCCGCGTGGTCGGCTGCATCATGCGCGCGCCTGACCACAAGCGACGGGCCGTGGCGGCGTTCCAGGGGCTGAATTACAAGGTCTTCGCCGTCGGCGATTCCTACAACGACACGCGCATGCTGGAACAGGCCGACCGGGGCGCCCTCTTCCGCGCCCCCGACGCGGTGGTCCGCGAGTTCCCCCAGCATCCCAATTTTCAAACCTACGACGAGTTGAAATCCGCCCTGCTCGAAGCCATGGACGCATGGCGGGAGTCTTGAGACCGCGGGCGGGCAACGGCCCCGGCGGGGGAACGCAAGGGCCGATTGCCAATCCCCCGCACCCCGGTCACAATTGGCGGGAAATTAGATCAGATTCGGGAATTGCCATGATCGACCTCTACACTTGGCCGACGCCCAACGGCTTCAAGGTCTCCATCATGCTGGAGGAATGCGGGCTCGATTACACCGTCTTCCCCGTCGACATCGGCCGTGGCGACCAGTTCGATCCCGACTTCCTGAAGATCAGCCCCAACAACAAGATGCCGGCCATCGTCGACCATGGGGGGCCGGGCGGACAGCCCTATCCGCTCTTCGAATCCGGCGCCATCCTGCTCTACCTGGCGGAAAAGACGGGGCGCTTCATGGCCCGGGAGACCGCCGCCCGCTACCTGGTGATCCAGTGGCTGATGTTCCAGATGGGCGGGGTCGGCCCCATGTTCGGCCAGGCCCACCACTTCCGCCAGTACGCCCCCGAGCCCATCGACTACGCGGTTCAACGCTACACCAAGGAAACCGGGCGCCTCTACGGGGTCATGGACCGCCGCCTCGGGGAATGCGAGTTCCTGGCCGGCGACTATTCCATCGCCGACATGGCGTGCTTCCCGTGGACCCGCTCCTATGAGCGCCAGGGCCAGGACCTGGACGACTTCCCCAACGTCAGGCGCTGGTTCGACGCCATCGACGCCCGCCCGGCCGTGCAGAGGGGGCTGGCGGTGCTGGCCGACCGCCGCCGGGACCCCTCCGAGATCGACGACAAACAGCGCTCCATCCTGTTCGGCGCCGAACAGTACAAAAGGCGCTAGGGAACGCCAGCGGCATCGTGGGATGGATGCCCCCCTGTTCAAGGCCATTCTCATCCTGCCGGGGACGGTCCTGGTATTCGTGCCGGCGCTGATCGCCTGGGGCACGAAGGGGACGTCCTGGGCCGTCCGGCCCCCCCATCCCGGGGAATTCCCGTTCTGGATCGGCCTGGCGTCCGCGGCCCTCGGCCTGGCCCTGGCGATTTCGACCATGCGGGATTTCCAGCGCCTCGGCCAAGGCACGCCCGCGCCCTGGGCGCCGCCGAAAAACCTGGTCCTCAGCGGCCCCTACCGGCATGTCCGCAACCCGATGATTTCCGGCGTCCTTTTCATGCTGGCGGCCGAATCCCTGCTGCTCGGCACCTGGGCCCTGGCGCTCTGGCTGGCGGCGTTCTTCACGGCCAACGCCTTTTACATCCCCCTGGTGGAGGAAAAGGGCCTTGAGGAGCGCTTCGGCGACGCCTACCGGCTGTACAAGGCCAACGTGCCCCGCTGGATCCCCAGGCCCCGTCCCTGGCAGCCGCCCGGGGAGTGATCCGCCGTCCCTCTCAGCCCCTGTCGCGCAACAGCCGCGCCTTTTGCCGCTTCCAGTCCCTTTCCTTGATGGCGGCGCGCTTGTCGTATTTCTTTTTGCCCCGCGCCAGGCCCAGGTCCACCTTGGCGATCCCCCTGGCGTTGAAATAGATGGCCAGCGGCACCAGGGTCATGCCCTGGCGGTTGACGGCGCCGGCCAGCCGGTTGATCTCGCGCCTGTGCATGAGCAGCTTGCGGGGGCGCCGGGGCTGGTGGGTGAACTGACCGGCGGCGCTGTATTCGGGGATATGGGCGTTGAACAGGTAGAGTTCGCCGTCCTTTTCCGCGGCGTAGGCCTCGCTGATGGAGGCGCGCCCCTGGCGCAAAGACTTGACCTCCGAGCCCTCGAGAACGATGCCCGCCTCGAAGGTCTCCTCGATGGCGTAGTTGTGACGCGCCTTGCGGTTCCTGGCCGCGGTGGTGCCCGGTTTTTGCGCCAACGGATCAGTTGAGAAGGCCGGCGCCGGTGAGGGCGCTTTTTACCCGCTCCTTGCCGGCCTCGGAAATCTCGCTAAGGGGCAGCCTGACGGCGGCGGAACATTTGCCCATCAAGCTGGCCGCGTATTTCACCGGGATGGGGCTGGTTTCCGAGAACAGGGCCAGATGCAGCGGCATCAGCCTGTCCTGCAGGTCCATGGCCGTGCTCACCTCCCCTTCCCTCCACGCCCGTTGCATGTCGGCGCACATGCGGGGCGCCACGTTGGCGGTCACCGATATGCAGCCGTGGCCGCCGCCCGCCAGGAAGGGCACGGCGGTGCCGTCCTCGCCGGACATCTGGCAGAAGTCCTTGCCGATGGCGAGACGCGTCACCATGGGACGGGTGAGGTCGCAGGTGGCGTCCTTGACCCCGACGATGCCGGGCAGTTCGGCCAGCCGGGCCATGGTTTCCACGGACATGTCGACGACGCTGCGCCCGGGAATGTTGTAGATGATGATGGGCAGATCGACCGTCTCCGCGATGGCCTTGTAATGGAGGTACAATCCTTCCTGGGTGGGCTTGTTGTAATAAGGCGCGACGATCAGGGCCGCGTCGGCGCCCGCCTTCTTGGCGTGGGCGGTGAGCATGATCGCCTCTTCGGTGGAATTGGATCCGGTGCCGGCGATGACGGGCACCTTGCCCTTGGCCACCTCGAGACAGATCTCGGTCACCCGCATGTGCTCTTCGTGGCTGAGCGTCGGCGATTCGCCGGTGGTGCCGCAGGGGACCACCCCGTCGGTGCCCTCGGCGATCTGCCACTCGACGAGGGATTTGAAGGCGGATTCGTCCACCGCGCCGTTCTTGAAGGGCGTGATCAAGGCCACGAACGATCCCTTGAACATGGCTGCTTCCCTCGTCTCTGGTCTTTGCCCGGCTGCAAACATACTCTCAACACCCACCGGCGGGCAAGCGGGGGGCTTGCCCCCGGGGCCGGCCATGTGGTTGGATTCCCCGGTCCGCCGGTAGGGGAAACGCGGATTTTTCGGGACTTTTGCCCATGCGCCTTCCGACCATAGCCCTGATCATTGCCTGGACGGTCCTCGGCCCGGGCTTCCAGGCGGCGGCCCTGACGCCCGAGGACACCCTTCTCGCCAAGGCCGCCTTCGAGGCCATCGACCGGGAGCGCTGGAACAAGGCCAGGCGGCTTGGGGTGCGCATCGGCGACGAGACAACGGCCCGCATCATCCGCTGGATGGACCTCACCCGCCAGGGAAGCAGGGCGTCTTTCAGGGAAATCGCCCGATTCTTGGACGAAAACCCGGACTGGCCCGATCCGGCCCTGTTGCGGCGCCGCGCCGAAGAGGCGATGACCGGGAAACTCCCGCCCCATGAGGTCCTGGCCTGGTTCCAGGCGCGCCCCCCGCTGAGCGCCGACGGACAAGTCCGCTTCGGCGCCGCCCTTCTCGCCGGTGCCGACGAGGAAAAGGGCCGGGCCGTCCTCAGGCAGGCCTGGATCGACGGCAATTTCACCAAGGCCAGGGAAAAGCAGTTCTACAAGCGCTACCGCAAGCTGCTCACCTATGACGACCACGTGAAGCGCCTGGACAGGCTGTTGTGGGAGGGACGCTACTGGTCGTCCCGGCGCATGCTGTGGAAGGTCAAGGGCGGCCACCGGGCGCTGGGGGAGGCCCGCTTGCTGCTCCGCCACATGCTGGGCAACGTGGACCGGGCCATCGCCAAGGTGCCCGAAAAGATGAAGGACGATTCCGGGCTGGTCTACGAACGGATCCGCTGGCGCCGGCGCAAGGGCCTCGATAAGTCGGCCCTCGACCTCCTCGAAAAGGCGCCCGAGACCCATCCATACCCTGAGAAATGGTGGACCGAGCGGGTCATCCTGGCGCGCCGCTCCCTGAACAAGGGCAACATCACCACCGCCTATCGCCTGACCCGGGAGCACGGCCTCGAGAACGGCGCCGAATTTTCCCAAGCCGAGTGGCTGGCCGGTTGGATCGCGCTTAGTTTCCTCGGCGACGAGGAGGTGGCGATCGGCCATTTCACGACCATGTTCCAGGCGGTGAAATATCCCCTCAGCCGCTCCCGGGGCGCCTATTGGATCGCCCGCGCGGCGGCGGCCTCGGGGAAGGCTGAGTTGTCGGAGCTCTGGTACCGCGTCGCCGCCGGTCATCCCATGGCCTTCTACGGGCAGCTGGCGGCGGCCAACCTGGAACCCGAAAGCGTCCTCAAGCTGCCTCCGCCGCCCGCCATCGATGCCGCCCTGGAAATGGCCTTCAACGCCCATGAGCTGACGCGGGCCGTGCGAATCCTGGGAGAACTGGGCGAAAACGACCGCCTGGATCCCTTCATCAGGCACTTGGCCGGTCTCCGGGACGAGCCCGGCTGGCGGTCCCTTGCGGCGTCCCTGGCGCAGGATCACGGCCGACCCGACTTAGGAATCTGGGTGGCCAAGAGGTCGAGCAAGGACGGCCATGAGCTGGTGGGGGCGGCCTATCCGGCCTTGAAACCGGCCCCCGATGCGTTCGCCGTCGAGATTCCCCTGACCCTCGCCGTGATCCGCCAGGAAAGCGCCTTCGATCCCGGCGCCATAAGCCCGGCGGGGGCCCGCGGCCTCATGCAGCTGCTTCCCCGGACCGCCCGCAAGGTGGCGAAAAAGCACGGCATCCCCTATTCCCGGCGGCGGTTGACCCAGGACCCCGACTACAACATGAAGCTGGGCCGGGCCCATCTCGGGGACCTGCTCGGCAAATTCGAGGGCTCCTACGTGCTGACGCTGGCCGCCTACAACGCGGGGCCTTCGAGGGCCCGCAGATGGATCAGGGCCTACGGCGATCCCCGGGATTCCTCCATGGACGTCATCGACTGGATCGAGATGATCCCCTTCTACGAGACCCGGAACTACATCCAAAGGATACTGGAAAGCCTCCAGGTCTACCGCCAGCGTCTTGCCCAGACCGAAGTGGCCATGGCCCTGGAAAGCGACCTCAGGCGCTGAATCCGGGATCAACCATGACGACAACGCCCGAAGGCCCCGCCCCGCCGCTCCCCGGAGACGGCGTCGAGATCGATTTCACGGGCCGCCGCGCCCCCTTGATGTGGCTGCTGCTGAAAAATTCCTTGCTCACGGTGCTGACCATCGGCGTTTACCGGTTTTGGGCCAAGACCCGGATCAGGCGCTATTTCTGGAACCATGTGCGCATCCAGGGCGATGCCCTGGAATACACGGGCCTGCCGTCCGAGCTTTTCATCGGGTTCTTGATCGCCATTGCGGTCCTGGTCCCCGTCGGCTCCGTCTACGGCACCTTCGACGCCCTCCTGGGACCCGCGGATGCGGGGCCGCGCACGGTCCTGGTGTTCACCAACCTGATCGTCCTGCTGACCCTGTTCCAGGTCGCCTTCTACCGCATGTGGCGCTACCGGCTGACGCGCACCGCCTGGCGGGGCATCCGCTTCGGGCTGGACGGCTCCACCTGGCATTACCTGTGGCTGTCCGCGGGCTGGCTGGTCCTGGTGGCCCTCACCCTCGGCCTCGCCTATCCGTGGATGCAGGTGGCCCTTTGGCGCTACCGCGTCCGGCATACCCGCTTCGGCGCCACCTATTTCGGATTCGCGGGCGACGCCATGGCGCTCCTGCTTCCCTGGCTGGTGGTCTACGCCATTCCCGCCGCCCTGCTGGCGCTGGCCGCGGTCTCGGGCCCGGAACCCGCCGTCGCCGCCGCCATTGCCACGCCGTTTGCCTACCTGTGGTACCGGATAAGGCAGGGACGCTACCTGATCGGCCACACCCGGCTGGGCCGGGGGCGGTTCGAATCAAAGCTGGCGGTGGCGCCGCTGTTGTTGGCGTTCCTGGCCGTCGGTGCCTGCCTGGGCGCCCTTTTCGCGGCCATGGCGATGCCCATCGTCGCCGCCGCGGCCGGGGAGAGCCGGGACGAAGCCGCTTTCCTTGTCATCTTCTTCATCATCGGCTTCATCGTCCTGTTGCCCGTGATCACCGGCGCCATCCTGCGCTTCGAGCTGCTCAGGCAGCTTTGCCTGACCACGGTGCTCGACGATCCGGACGCCCTGGAGCACGCCATTCAATCGGCGAAGGACGCCCCCCGCTACGGGGAGGGCCTGGCCGACGCCTTCGACGTCGGCGCCATCTGAGCGAGCATGTTAGCCCGCTACAACGACGGCGAGACCACGGACGTCCACCGGGTCGACCTCGCCATCGACGGCGGCGACCTGGTCATTTCCGGCGCCGGCGCCGGTATCCGCTGGCCATTGGCTGAAATTCACCTGCTCGACAGGGAGACCGGGTTGCTTCGGCTCCGCTGCGGGTTCGAGCGGGATGACCGCCTGACCCTGGCGGCGGGGGACGACGGCGCCTGGCTGATCCCGCAGTGCCCCAATTTCAGGCGCACCACGCCCGGCTGGCGGCGGCACGGGAAACCGATGCTCCTCTGGGGCGGGGCGGCGGCCATCTCGGTCCTGTTGCTGGTGGCGGTCATCATTCCGCTGTTCTCCCAGCAGGTGGCCAACGCCCTGCCCGAGGCTTTCGAGCGCCGGCTCGGCGACGCGGTCCGGGGCCAGGTCCTCAGCCTTCTGGCGCGAATCGAAAACAAGGACGCCGGCACCGACATGGTGTGCGGCGGCGGCGCGGCCGCCCTCGGCCAAGCGGCGGAGCGCCTGGCCGGCCACCTGGAGCGCCCGCCACGGGTGCGGGTGAGCGCCGTGAATTCGAAAATCAAGAACGCCTTGGCCCTTCCCGGCGGCCACATCCTGATCTTCCGGGGCCTGCTCGAGTTCGCCGAGAATGGCGACGAGATCGCCGGCGTCCTCGCCCACGAGATCGCCCACGTGGCCAGGCGCCATCCCCTGGCTGTCGCCATCGAACGGGCGAACACGTTTCTGCTGTTCGGCCTTTTGATCGGCGACGTGGCCGGCGGCACGGTGATCGCGGGTCTTGGCCAGGTGCTGTTGGGGGCGGCCTATTCGCGGGCCGCCGAGCGGGAAGCCGACGCCACCGCCATCGAGATTTTGAACAAGGCCGGGATCAGGGGCGGGCCTCTGGCCGATCTTCTGCTGCGCGCCGAAGAGGGTCCTGAGGTCCCGGCGCTGATTTCCAGCCATCCGGGGGCGAAGGACAGGGCGGCCGCCATCCGGCGCCTGGCCCGGGGCCGGGAAAGCGCCTTCTCAGGAGAGGACTGGCAGGCCGTCCGCCGCGCCTGCGGGTAACTTGACCGTGACGTTGCGGGGTCTCATAAGTTCCGCCATGAGGGACCAAGGGATGAGCGAGGGCTACCGGGAGCGCGCCTATGTCTCTGACGACGGCCTGAGGCTTTATTACCGGGACTACGGCGACCCCCTGTCACCGGCGACGGCGGTCCTCTGCCTGCCTGGACTGACCCGCAATGCCAAGGATTTCCACGGCCTTGCCCTGTGGATGAGCCGGGAGCGCCGCGTGCTCTGCCCCGATTACCGGGGCCGGGGCCGGTCCGATTATGATCCCCGATGGCGGCGCTACCGGCCCGCCACCTACATCAATGACCTGCGCCACCTGCTGGCCGTGGCCAACCTGCACCGGGTGGTGGTGATCGGGACGTCGCTCGGCGGCATCCTGGCCGCCTCCATGGCGGTGGCCATGCCATGCGCGCTGGCGGGCGCGGTGCTCAACGATATCGGTCCCGTGGTGGAGCGGGCCGGCATCTCCCGCATCATCGACTACATCCGGGACGTGAGGCCCCAGCCCGATTGGGACGCGGCGGCCCGCTATCTTCGCGACACCCTTCCCTTCCTCCCGGCCGACGACGCCGAAGGCTGGCTGGAACTCGCCCACGGCACCTACAGGGAATGCGGCGACGGCCTGCTGCGCTTCGACTGGGACCCGGCGCTGGTCAAACCCCTCTTGGGGACTAGGGGGGACGTGGGCGAGCTCTGGCCCCTTTTCGGGGCGCTGGGCGATCGCCCCTTGCTGGCGGTGCGCGGAGAGCTCTCCGACGTGCTCAGCGCCCGCACCTTCGAGCAGATGGCGGAAAGAATGCCGGGCCTCGTCCGCATCACCGTGCCCGGGGTGGGTCATGTGCCCGGCCTCAAGGACTCAGCCACCAGGGAGGCCATCGGTGCCCTCCTCGCCCGCGCCTGAACTCCCGGTCCTCGATGACGTGGAGGACGCCGCCCGGCGCCTCGAGGGGCATGCCGTGGTGACGCCGCTTCTGGAATCGCCCTTGCTCAACGAGCGGCTGGGGTGCCGCCTTCTGGTCAAGGCGGAGATGCTGCAAAAGACGGGCTCGTTCAAGTTCCGCGGCGCCTACAACCGCGTCTCGAGGACAGGCGGCCGGGGGGTCGTCGCCTACTCGTCTGGAAATCACGGCCAGGGGGTGGCGGCGGCGGCCAAAATTCTGGGACTCCCTTCCCTGATCGTCATGCCCGGGGACGCGCCCGCCGTCAAGATCGCCAACACCCGCGCCCACGGCGCCGAGATCGTGTTCTACGACCGTGACAGCGAAAACCGGGAGGAAATCGCCGCAAGAATCGCGGACGAGAGGGGCGCCGACCTCATCCGTCCCTACGACGACGCCCGCATCATCGCCGGCCAGGGGACCGTCGGCCTGGAGCTGGCGGCCCAGGCCAGGGCCGCCGAGGCGTCCCTGGACGCCTTGCTGGTCCCCTGCGGGGGCGGCGGGCTGATTTCCGGCTGCGCGCTGGCGCTGGCGGGCCTGTCGCCCGACACGGAAGTCCACGCCGTCGAGCCCGAAGGTTTCGACGACACCGCGCGCTCCCTCGAGGCGGGCCGGCGGCTCGCCAACGAGGCCGGCGCCCGGTCCTTTTGCGACGCCCTAATGGTGCCGACGCCAGGCGAGATGACGTTCGCCATCAACGCGCGCCTCCTCAGCAACGGACTGGTTGTCGGCGACCGGGACGTGGCCCGGGCCATGGCGGTGTTGTTCGCCTGTTTCAAGGTGGTGGCGGAGCCCGGCGGCGCGGTGGCCCTGGCGGCCTGTCTCTCCGGGGCCTTCGATTGCCGGGGGAAGACGGTGGCCGTGGTCTCATCGGGCGGCAACGTGGATGCCGGGACCTTCCGCGACGCCTTGGAAGGCGCCGGCCCGTAAAGGAGACTCAGCGCTTGACGGGCGTGTCCTGAAGGACCGGCCTGGGTTTGACGTCCGGGGCGATGCCGGTGGCGGCGGCGTCCACGGGGCTTTTCTTTTCCGTCATGCGCTTGCAGTGCCCTTCCAGGAAGGCGCCCGTCTCGATGGCCAGGTTCTCGTGGATGATGTCGCCGACCACGTGGGCGCTCCTGAACAGGTTCACCGTGCGGGCCTTGATCTGGCCGTTCAGGGTGCCGTGGACGTTGACGGAGTCGGCGACAACTTCGCCCTTGATGATGGCCGTTTCGCCGATCAGCAGGGTCTTCGTCCGGATGTCGCCGTCGACGGCACCGTCGATCTGGATCTCGCCTTCGCTGCTCAGGTCGCCGACGATGCGCATGTCGGTGCTGATGATGGAGGGGGGGGAGGCCTTTTCGGCCGCCTGGGTCCCCGCCTTCCTGGCGGAATCCTTGCTAGTTTTGGAAAACATAACGACCTGCCTTGATGAATTTCATGGGGTTTTTGTACCTGTTCTTGAACAGGACCTCGTAGTGAAGATGGGCGCCGGTGCTGCGGCCGGTGCTTCCCAGCAGGCCGATTTTCTGGCGGAAACTGATCTTCTCGCCCTTCCTGACGAGAATCTTGTTGAGGTGCCCGTAGCGGGTCTTGAGCCCGGCCCCGTGGCTGACCTCGACCAGCTTCCCGTACTTGCCCTTCCAGCCGGAATAGGTGACCACGCCTGGCGCCGTGGCGTAGACGGAGGACTTGAACACGTTGCCCAGGTCGACCCCGTAATGGGCGGCCCACCTCTTGTTGATGGGATCGCGACGCTTGCCGAAACCACTGGTGATGTAAAAGGAATTCAAGGGCGCCGTCAGGGGCAGCTTGGCCATGATTCCCTGCAGTCCCGCCGATTGCCGGAGGTAGGAATCCAGGTTTCTGAGGTTGGCCTTCAGGCGGTTCGCCGGGAGGTCGTCGGGTTTGACCTCGATGAAGGGGCCGCCCCGTCCCCTGGGCAGGCCGTTGTCGGCGGAGAGCAGCCTTTTCACCTTCAATCCGGTGAGCTTGATCACCTTCTCCATGGTGCCGATGTAGTCCGTCGTCCTGTCGGTCAACTGCTTCACGGACTCTTCCTCGGCCTTCTGCAAATCGACGAGCCTGACTTCCAGGTTCCTGATATGGCGGCGCATGCGGGTGCTCTCGAACAGCGCCTTGTTGCGTTCCGCGAGGGCGGTCTGCAGGTCGAGCTCGGTGGAGTCCAGGCTGTCCTTGAGGGTGTAGTTCCTGCTCGAGAGCGAACTCATCTTGTAGTCGATCTCGGCGAGTTGTTTCTTCAACTCCTTCCGGGCGCCGATGACGAGGTTTTTTTCCTGCTCCGTGGAATTCAATTGGTTGGCCACCGATTTCAGGTTCTGCTGCAGGGCCGCGTTCTTCTCCACCAGGCCCAGCATCATGGCGTGGTTTTCCTCGAGATCCCGGGTGATGGAGGAGAACTTGTTCTGGTATCCGGCAACCTCGCCCAGCAGGCTCCGGTAGGCCAGGTGCGCGCTGGCGATCTGCGCGTCCTTGGCGGCGAGCACCTTGTCGTGCAGCATGTAGGAGACGGACGCGAAGGTCATCCAGGCGCCGGTCAGCAAAAACAGCGCCAGGATGGTCAACTGCAGGCCATGGGAGAGACGGAAGAAGGAAACCCGGCCAGCGGTGCGGAGGTGAATCTGGCGGTCGGGGAAGAGGCGGCGCGCCAATTTCGTCTTGCGTATGCCAGGATGTCGTTTGGTCATCGTGCCCCCCACGCCGCGAATGTTTTATCGAGCCCCTAAAAGGGCGAAACCACCGGTTTCATGTCGGTCGCGGCCGGGCCCGGCGCGGATGTTTCCTGATCGCATCCCTCGACTGCCCTCGGCGTCCACGGGAAACGTAAAGATTAGCGCCGGGCCATGCAAGACTCTATTCTGCACCGGCCGCGGGCGGCCGGATGTCCCCTAACACTTCGAGAAAGCGTAAAAATTCACCCGGCACAGGACAAGGGAGCGGTTTTGAAGAAGGGTTTGGATTTGAAGGACCCGGGCGTGCTTCTGGCCACCTGGTTCGGCGCCGGCCTGCTGCCCCGGGCGCCCGGCACCTGGGGGTCCCTGGCCGCCCTGCCCGTCGCCTGGGTGATCCATGGGGCCTTCGGCTGGCAAGGGCTGGCGTTGGCGGCCGCCGTCACGTTCGCCGTCGGCATCTGGGCGGCCAACCGGTTCATGGCCAAGGCCGGCTTAGGTTCCGATCCGGCGCCCGTGGTCATCGACGAGGTGGCGGGACAGTGGCTGACGCTGCTTGCCGTCGAGCCCGACATGGTCCTTTACGGCGCCGGGTTCGTGCTCTTCCGCGCCGCCGATATCGTCAAGCCCTGGCCCGTCTCGTGGGCGGACAGGCATGTCGCCGGTGGGCTCGGCGTCATGCTCGACGACGTGTTCGCGGGCGTCTACGCGGCGGCGGCCCTCTATGCCCTCCAGATAGTGCTCTGATGTTCGACAAACCCTTGGTCTCCGCCGCCGCCGATATCCTGGACGCCTGCCGGGCGGCCGGGCTCAGCCTGGCGACGGCCGAATCGTGCACCGGCGGGCTGATCGCGGGCTGCCTGACGGCCGTTCCGGGATCGTCCGACGTGATGGATCGGGGCTTCGTCACCTACTCCAACCAGGCCAAGACCGACATGCTGGGCGTGCCGGCGGACCTCATTAACGCGGAGGGCGCCGTCAGCGAGGCGGTGGTCCGCGCCATGGCCGAGGGCGCGCTCAGCCGGTCGTCCGCTACCCTAAGCGTCGCCGTCACCGGCATCGCAGGTCCGGGCGGGGGCTCGCAATCCAAGCCCGTCGGGCTGGTCCACGTGGCGGCGGCGCGGCTCGGCGGCGAGGTGCTCCACCAACGCCGGGTCTTCGGCGGCGACCGCGACGCGGTCAGGCTGGCGGCGGTGGCGGCCGCGCTGGCATTGGTGAAGCGGCTGTTGGATTAGCCATGTATGGCCTTGGCCCGCTTCTCGAAGGCGGACACCATGACCTTGACCGCCTCGTTGAACAGGACTCCGACGGCCATCTGCAACAGGTGCGTGCGGAACTCGAAGTCGATATAGAAATCGACGGCGCAGGAACTCTCGCCCACGGGCTCGAACAGCCAGTGGTTGTTCAGGTACTTGAAGGGCCCTTCGTGGTAGGTGACGTCGATGCGCCGGGGCCGGTCCAGCACGTCCCTGGTGGTGAAGCGTTCGCGGAACATCTTGTAGCCGATCACCACGTCGGCGGTGATCACGTTGCCTTCGTGGGCGCGCACGCGGGTGGCCACGCACCAGGGCAGGAAGTCGGGATAGTGCTCGATGTCGGCGACGATGTCGAACATCTGTTCCGGCGTGTAGGGAAGCACGCGCCTTTCCGCGTGGGTGGGCATGGGCTTAGAGCGCTAGCGGGCGGCGCCGTGCGCGCGGGCCCGGCGCAGCCTCTCGAAGTCCCGGCCCGCGTGGTAGGACGAGCGGGTGAGCGGAGAGGCCGCCACCAGCAGGAAGCCCTTGGCCAGACCTAGGCGCCGGAAGCCGTTGAATTCGTCCGGCGTCACGGAGCGGGCGACGGCGGCGTGGCGGGGGGTGGGCTGCAAATACTGGCCGATGGTCAGGAAATCGACTCCCGCGGTGCGCAAATCGTCCATCACCTGGTTGATTTCCCCCGGCTCCTCGCCGAGGCCCACCATCATTCCCGACTTGGTGAACAGCGACGGGTCCAGTTCCTTGGCCCGCTCCAGAAGGCGCAGGGAATGGTAATAGCGCGCCCCGGGCCGGATGGTGGGATAGAGCCGGGGCACGGTCTCCAGGTTGTGGTTGAAGACGTCGGGGCCGGC
>JADFTO010000115.1 GCA_022560215.1 Pseudomonadota bacterium
GGCCAAGGTCATTGCCTCGACGGGATCCTCGTTGAGGTTGAGGGCGCGGGTAATGGTGCGGGCGATTTGAGAAACCTGAATAGTGTGGGTCATTCGCGTGATGTAGTGATCCTGCATCGGCGCGACAAATACTTGTGTCTTGTACTTGAGGCGGCGGAACGACTTGGAATGGACGATACGATCGCGGTCGCGTTGATACTCGGTGCGGAGATGCGAGGGCTCTTCGGGGCGGGCCCGTCCCTTCGACAAACGGCTTTTGGCGGCCCGTGGCGCGAGCTGCTCCTCTCGCTCCTCCAGCCGCTCGCGCACCGCCAGCCAGTCCCCCAAGCCGCCGATCCTGACCGTCACCGCGACCACCGCCTGGCGGGTGAACTGCAACAGGTTGTCGTTCTTCCAGTTTTCCTGCACCTGGCGCGACAGGTCGGCCGCGGCGCGCCTCAAAAGATCGCCGAGGCTTTCTTCCCCCTTGGGCGCGTAGCTCTTGACGAAGGTCTGTTCCTGAAGCGCCGTACCATAGCGGGTGAGGTAGACCTCCACGTTGGGCCGCCGGCTCAAGGGGTCCAGGCGCAGGGTGGCATGGGCCACCAGGGTGTCGCCGGCCCCGTAGCGGGCGGCCACGGCGGCCAGGCGCTGGCCGTCGCCGCCGATGGCCTGTTCCGCCCCGATGGCGGCGATGTCGGCCAGGTCGCCGAGGGGCAGGAGCAGGGGCACCAGGCCGTCCCCGGCCACCCCCTTTCCCCAGGCGTCGCGCCAGGGATTGGGGTCGTCAAACAGCAGCAGGGCGCCGGCCGCCTGGTAGACGGGCAGGACCAGGACCGGCTTGGAGGGCGTCTCGGCAAACGGGATGCCATGGTCGATGAGCAGCCGGCGAACCTCTTCGCCCTTGAAGCGGATATCCAGCTTCCCCAGGTAGCGGACAGCCGAGGTCTTTTCCTCCGCCACCGAGAGGTCCTTCACCAGTCGGACCACCTCCCCGGGTCCCAGGTCCGGCAGCCGGTGCTGTTCGGCGATGGGGACCAGGCGCCCGATCAGCCGCCCGTAGGCGATGCGCTCGCCCTCGGCGAGGGCCTGCTCGCGGGCCGCCGCCGCGGTATCGGCCGTCACGTCCACGGCCACGCCCTTGACCTCGAAGACGTCCCTGGCCTGCGCCCGCGCCGTCTGCCCTTCCATCAACGGCAGGAACATCAGGGAAAAGGCGGCGAACGCCGAGAGTGGGCGGCGGTGATCGATCATTTTAAAACCGTCCCCGATACAGTATGTTCGGCCCTGGCCGACGGCGGCCTAATCTAGCACACCGAGCCGGGGGAGGAAGGCATTACGGGCCGCAAGGGCATTTCGGGGCTGAGCTACAAGGAATCGGGCGTCGACATTGACGCCGGCAAGGCCCTGGTCGAGGCCATCAAGCCCCTGGCGCGGGCGACGGCGCGCGATGGCGTGGTCTCCGGCCTCGGCGGCTTCGGCGCCCTCTTCGACATGAAGGCCGCGGGCTACCGGGACCCCATCATGGTCGCCGCCAGCGACGGGGCGGGCACCAAGCTCCTGGTGGCCAGGGACGTGGGCAGGCACGGCAGCGTCGGCATCGACCTGGTCGCCATGTGTGTCAACGACCTGGTGGTGCAGGGCGCGGAGCCCCTGTTCTTCCTCGACTACCTGGCCACCGGCCGGCTGGACGTGGCGGCGGCCGAGGAGGTGATTTCCGGCATCGCCGAGGGCTGCCGGATGGCCGGATGCGCCCTGATCGGCGGCGAGACGGCGGAAATGCCGGGTCTCTACGGGGAGGGCGATTACGACCTCGCCGGCTTCGCCGTCGGCGCGGCGGAGCGCGGCCGCCTGGTCACCGGCGAGGACGTGGCCGAGGGCGACGTGATCCTGGGCCTGGCCTCAAGCGGCCTCCACGCCAACGGCTTCTCCCTGGTGCGCCGGCTGGTCGCCGACGCCGGCCTGGACTTAGGCGACGCGGCGCCCTTCGGGGACCCCCGCCCGCTGGGCGAGGTCCTTCTGGATCCGACCCGCATCTACGTCAAGAGCTGCCTCGCCGCCGTGGCCGCCGGCGGCGTCAAGGCCATGGCCCACATCACCGGCGGCGGCCTGGTGGACAACATTCCCAGGGTCCTGCCGGACGGCCTGGCCGCCGAGATCGACGCCCAGGCATGGTCCCTGCCCCCGGTCTTCGCCTGGCTCGCCGGCGCCGTCGAGCTTGCTGAGCTGGTGCGCACCTTCAACTGCGGCATCGGCATGGCGGTGGTGGTCTCGGCAGACAGGGCCGGGGAGCTCACCGCCGTTCTCGAGGGCGCGGGCGAGACCGTCATCCCCATGGGACGCATCGCGGGCTCGGGAGGGCCGGCGGTGATCATCGAGGGCATGGAGGAAGCATGGCGAAGCTGAAAATCGCCGTCCTGATCTCCGGCCGGGGCAGCAACCTGCAGGCCCTGATCGATGCCTGCCGGGACGCGGACTACCCGGCCGAAATCGGGCTGGTCCTGTCCAACGTCGGGGCAGCCGCCGGTCTGGAGCGCGCCCGGGAAGCGGACATCCCCACGGCCGTCATCGGCCACAAGGACTTCGAGGACCGCAAGGGCTTCGAAGACGCCCTGCTCGGCGAACTCGGCCGGGCCGGGGTGGGCCTCGTATGCCTGGCCGGTTTCATGCGCCTGCTTAGCGAACACTTTCTCCGCCCCTGGCACAACCGGGTGGTCAACATCCATCCCTCGCTGCTGCCCTCCTTCGAGGGCGTGCACGTGCATGAACGGGTCATCGAATCGGGGGCGCGGCTTTCGGGGTGCACGGTCCACATCGTGCGCCCGGCCATGGACAGCGGCCCCATCATCATCCAGGCCGCCGTCCCGGTGCACCCCGGCGATAGCCCTGAGACCCTGGCGGCCCGCGTGCTCGAACAGGAGCACCGCATCTATCCCATGGCGGTGAGGTACATCGCCGAGAGCCGGCTGCGCATCGTCGCCGAGCGCGTCATCATCGACGGCGCGTCCGCGCCCGACGCGGCGTTGTGCAATCCCAGCTCATGAAGACGCCAGGATTCAGGCGATGATTTCCACCTCGCCGAAGAAGAAGCTGATTTCCCGGGCCGCGGTTTCGGGCGAATCCGACCCATGCACGGAATTTTCCTGGACGTTGAGGCCCATTTCCTTGCGCACGGTGCCTTCGCCCGCGTTGGCCGGATTGGTGGCCCCCATGATCTCCCGGTTGAGCGCCACGGCGTTCTCCCCTTCCAGGACCTGAACCACCACGGGACCGGACGACATGTACTCGCAAAGCTCCCCGTAGAATGACCTCTCGGCATGGACGTCATAGAACGCTTGCGCCTGTTCCAGGGTGAGGCGGGTGCGCTTCTGGGCGACGATCCTGAGCCCGGCTTCCTCGAACATGGCGTTGATCCTGCCCGTGATGTTCCGTTTCGTGGCGTCCGGCTTGATGATGGATAGGGTGCGCTCGAGTGCCATGCTCGCTAGCCTTTCGTGGTTCCGGCAAGGGGGTCGGGGTGGGCGCGTTATAGACTCAATCTCCGGCTGGTGGCAACCCGGTCCAGGGAGCGCCGGCGCCAGGGCCCCATTCCCGATCGCGGGGAAAGGGGCCGCGGGCGGCCTCGAGCGAATTCCATTTAAGGGGATATCCAAAGCTCTGTCGTCTATTACCTCGGCAGCAGACTGGGGGAACACCATGAGGTGGCGAAACGCTCCGTTGATGAAATGTGGGTAAGGTTTAAGAGAGGCTAAGGAAGCGGGCGTATCATAACCAACCGACCCCCCCCCGGACCTTGGCCCCGTCCACGCGGCGGGGCTTTTCTTTTTACCTCTTTGCCAATTTCCTGTGGTTGGGTGTACCGTTGACTTATACCAAAGGTCATTATCAGTGACCTTTGGTATTATGACCGACCAAGCAACACTCGCCGCCAAGACCTGCGTCCCCTGTAAGGGTGGCGTACCTCGCCTAGACCGGGACCAGACGCGTGACCTGATCAAGGGTGTCGAGGGATGGGAACTCAATGACGACGCAACCCGAATCAGCCGAACATTCAAATTCAAGGCTTTCCCCGAAGCCCAGGCTTTCGCATCCAAGGTCGGTGATCTAGCAGAGGCGCAATTTCACCACCCCGAAATCACTTTTGGCTGGGGATATTGCCGAGTCGAGTTCCAGACCCGCAAGATTCGTGGCTTGCACGAGAACGACTTTATCATGGCCGCCAAGGTCAACGGGCTTCATCAGGACAAGGCAGGGCAAGACGCCTGAAACCGTTCCCGATATGCCGATTTGGAAACTCGAACCCATCAATCCCGACGATGAACACTGGACCGCCAGCAGGTACGTAGGCCCTCTGTTCGTTAGGGCGGCGGACGATGATGGAGCCCGGGAGTTGGCAGCGATGGCATGTCGGATCGTCGAGGGAAAGCTCCCCAGCGGTAAGGTCCCGACGATGCCTTGGCGTTACGCATGGCTCGCGAACTGCACGCGGGTTGAAGATTCGGAATACGACGAGGATGGGCCAGACGCCATCCTGGGACCGGAAAAGGCATTGTCCCGGTCATACTAGTTGATCGCGGCCCATGGCGATGTGACCGCCAAGCACCGTGTGATTGACGGGAACACCATCGGGATCGCCAGGCCCCTGAACATTTTGACAGGCCCGCCTTTGCCGGTCCGGTGAAACTGGTGTCCGTCCGTGGGCAAGCGTCGGCGGCCCTAGATGCCGCGTATCTCGGTGTCGATTCTTCCGGCGTCCCCGCATAGCCGATCTCACGATCCGGTAAAGAGAACCCCGGGGTTCCGTTCCCCGGCGACCGGTTCTAACCTGATCGGGGAGAGGAACCATGAGATGCAACCCATGAAGGCCCGGGAAGGCCCCTTAGAGCGAAGTCCATTTAAATGGAATCGCCCTGGATTCTGCCTCTGGCCGCTCACTGCCTGCGCCGGCATATCGCATGTTTCCACTTACGTGGAAAATGCTCTGGCCGGCGAACACGGGGAGGGCGGCTGAGGGAATGGCCGGGCCCTCCCCTTCCCGGACCGGCCCGCGGCTGGCGCTGTTCTACAGCGCCTCCTTCGCGGTCCTCGGCATCATGCTCCCCTTCTGGCCCGTGTGGCTGGCCTCCAGGGGACTGGACCCGTCGGAGATCGGCCTGGTCCTGGCCCTGTTGACGGCCATCAGGATCGTCGCCACCCCGGCGGTGGCCCACTACGCGGACCGCATCGGGGAACGCCGGCGGCCGATCATCGTGCTCGCCGCCGTCTCCACGGCCGCCTTCGCCTTGTTCTTCCTGGCTCGGGATTTCTGGCTCATCCTCGTCATCACGGCGGTCTTCTCCTTCGCCCGCGCCGGCGTGCTGCCGCTGGGCGAAAGCCTGACCATGCTCTGCGTCCAGGCCCGCGGCCTGGATTACGGGCGCCTGCGCCTGTGGGGGTCCCTGTCGTTCATCGCGGCGGCGGCGGCCACCGGACGGCTGTTGACGGGGCGGCCCGAGGACCTGGTCTTTTGGCTGGTCCTCGGGGCGCTTGCCTTCTCTCTCTGCTCGTGCATGGCCCTGCCCGACGCGCGGCACGGCAAGACAAGCCGCGCCCGTGCTCCCTTGATCGGGGTATTGAGGACGAAGTCCTTCGTCCTGTTCCTGGCGGCGGCCGCCCTGGTCCAGGGGAGCCACGCCGTCTACTATGCCTTCGGCACCCTTCACTGGCGGGCCGCCGGCCATTCGGACACGGTCATCGGCCTGCTCTGGGCCGAAGGGGTGATCGCCGAGATCGCGCTGTTTGCCCTCGGGGCCAGGGTGCTCAAGGTGTTCACTCCGGCTGGACTGATCGCGCTCGGGGGGGCGGCGGCCGCCCTGCGCTGGACGGTCACCGGCGCGAGCTCGGACCTGCCGGTCCTCATCGTGACGCAGGCCCTGCACGCCTTCACCTACGGGGCGGCGCATCTGGGCGCCATTCACTTCGTCGCCCGCGCCGTGCCCTTAAGCGAATCGGCGACGGCGCAGAGCCTCTATTCGGCGGCCAGCATAGGGGTGGGGCTGGGCCTGGCGATGCTGGTCTCGGGTCCCCTGTACGAGGCCTTCGCCGGGGGCGCCTACTACGCCATGGCGGCCTTAGGCGCGATGGGGTGCGTCCTCGGGCTCATCCTCGGGCGCCTGGGGTCCGAGTCCGCGCATTGAGGCCCCGGCCAAACTTGCAAGATGCCGCGAGACCGGGATCAAGGCCATTCACAGAACCATCGCCAATCGCCGGAGTGTTGGCAAGGCTCTGCTTGACTCGGCAACGAAACGGAGTCGATAATTTCCGATCCGTCGGTGGTTTCATACGACGGAGGGAGTCGAATCAAACCAACATAATAAATAAGCGGAAAAGGACGATATCATGAAAAGCTTTGGCATTACCTCAAGCGTAAAATCGGCGCGGCGGACCCGTTGGCTGGCGACGGCGGCGATCTTGGCCTCGGTGCTGGCCCCCGGTTTCGCTTCGGCGCAAGACAAGTTCCCGTCCAAGACCATCGAAGTCGTCACCCACGCGGGCGCAGGCGGCGGCACCGATATCACCACGCGCATGATGCTCCTGCGCGCCCGCAGGGCGATGAAGACCGACCTCGTGGTGGTCAGCAAGCGGGGCGGCGGCGGCGCGGTGGCCATGAACTACATCAATAGCCGCAAGCGGGACGGTTACACCATCATGACCATCACGCCCACTCATCTGTTAACCATCGCGCGCGGTAAATCGCCGTTGAAGCTGGACGATTTGGTCGGCCTGGCCCGCGCCACCGACGATCCGCAGATTTTGATGGTCAAGGCCAGCGGCGGGTTCAAGTCGATCAAGGACCTGATCGCGGCGGGAAAGAAACGGGCGATCAAGGTCGGCGGCACCCAGGTCGGTACCATCGATCAAATCACCACGTTTACCTTTTCCAAGCTCGCCGGGATCAAGAACCCCAACTACATCCCCTACAAGGGTGGCGGGGGCATCGTCACGGCCCTTATCGGTGGCGACATCGAGGTCGGCGTACTCAATCTGTCGGAGGCCGAATCCCAGATCAAATCCGGCGAAATCCGCGCCCTGGTCGTCATGGCGAAGAAACGCATGAAACCGCTTCCCGACGTCCCGACCACGGTCGAGATCGGCATCGACGCCGTGTTCTCCACCCTTCGCGGATTCGTCACCCTCAAAGGCGTGCCCGAGGACCGGTTGAAGATCCTTGAAGCGGGCATCCTGAAATCCATGAGGCACAAGGTCTATCTGGGCTACCTGGAGACCGCGGGCCTGGGGCCGGACAGCATCGCCGGCTCCAAGGAATGGAACGCGCAGATCCAGCAGCTCTACAAGGACGGCGTCGTCGCCCTCAAGGAACTCGGCATGCTGAAATAGGCGCCCGGCCGTAGCCATCATCAACCGCGACGGCAGCGACCGATGAGCGAGCGGAAACAAGGACCCGCAATGCAAGGGAACGGGGCGCCGCCGGCCGGAACCGGCCGCCCCTTCCTTTTGCGCGCCGACGACATGGTCGGCGGCGTGATTCTTCTTTTCTGCGCCGCCGTCTTCGCCATCACCACGACCTTCGATGAGGTGCCGGCGATGCTCTCCCAGGGCATCCCGCCGACCCAGTTTCCGCGCCTTCTGGTGGGCGTCATCGCCTTCCTTGTAGTGGTGATGATGATCCAGGCCCGTGGAAAGGAGGCGGTCGAAATGAAACGGGTGCCGACCGTCGCCTTCGCCACGGTCGGGTTTCTCGCCCTCTTCGTCGCCGCCATCGACTGGATCGGAACCTTTGCGGCGATCTTCCTGTTCTGCCTGGCTCTGCCGGTCCTGTGGGGCGAACGGCGTTACGCCTGGATCGTCGTCTTCGCGGTGCTGTTGCCGATTTCCATCTACATCCTTTTTTCGAAAGTGCTGGGAGTGCGTTTCCCGGCCGGCTTTTTCGAATCGTTTACGGGCTGAAAGCATGGACGCTTTTCTCTCCGGACTGTCGCTTCTCGTGAACCCATACATGTTGATGGTGATCCTGGCCGGCACGGTGGGCGGCGTGCTGGTCGGCATCCTGCCGGGGCTGAGCTCGACCATGGCGACGGCACTCTTGTTGCCGTTCACCGTGACCATGGAACCACTGCCGGCGATCGCCCTTCTCGCCTCGCTCTACTGCGCCGGCACTTATGGCGGGTCGATCACCGCCATCCTTCTCAACGCCCCCGGCGCCCCGCCGGCTGCGGCGACGGCGCTCGACGGATACCCCATGGCCATGCGTGGCGAGGCCGGGAGAGCGCTCGGCATGGCGACCATCGCCAGCACCATCGGCGGCATCTTCAGCGTCCTGGTGCTGATCGTCGCCGCGCCCATGCTGGCGCGCGTCGCCTACCATTTCGGGGCGCCGGAATACTTCGCACTGGCGCTGTTCGGGCTGTCGATGCTGGCCTCCATCAGCGGCAAGTCGGCGGCCAAGAACCTGATCGGCGGCGCCTTCGGCGTGCTCATCTCGACGGTCGGCATCGATTTCACGACCAGCGTCGAGCGTTTCACCTTCGGCTATCCGGAAATGACCGAGGGCATCCATTTCATCCCGGTCATGATCGGCCTGTTCGGGGGGGCGGAGCTGCTGACCCAGGCGGCGTCACTGGACGTGATCTACAAGCTCGTCACCGC
>JADFTO010000307.1 GCA_022560215.1 Pseudomonadota bacterium
CCCCGGCCGAGGACCATCGAGTCGCAGCAATCCCCGAACACCGCGGCGCCGCGGCCGGCGGGGGCGGCGAGCCCGTCCAGGAACCGGCGGTTGGCGGCGAGGCGGCCCCCGTGCAGCTCCGGATACCCCCCCGGCAGGTAGACGGCATCGGCGCTTATCTCCGGTCCTTCGCCGGCGAGGGGGGAAAAGGGGACGATCTCCGCTCCGGCGGCGCGCCAGCCCTCCATCACCAGGGGATAGCAAAAAGCGAAGGCCTCGTCGTCGGCGACGGCGATGCGCTGACCGAGGGGCTTGAGCGGGGGGGTCCCGGGGGTGGCGCCGCCGTTCCAGGGCCGGGCCAGGGCGACCACGGCGTCCGTGTCCACTCCTTCGGCGACCAGGGCGGCGGCCCGGTCCAGGAAGGCTTCCAGGCTGGGGTGCTCGGCGGCCTGGACCAATCCTAAGTGTCGGCGGGGCAGGCTCAGCTCCCCCAGCCGCCCGAGATGGCCGAGGACGGGGACTTGGGGCTGGGCGGCCTCGGTGGCTTCTCTGAGGATGCGGGCGTGGCGCTCGCTGCCCACCCGGTTGAAGACCACGCCGGCGATGCGGACGCCCGGGCGGTGGCTGGCGAATCCCCTGACCACGGCGGCGGCCGAGGCCCCCTGGGCGCCGGCGTCGATGACCAGGATCACGGGCCAGCCGGTCATCTGCGCCAGGTCCGCCGTCGATCCCTCGGTGGCCGTGGCGCCGTCGAACAGGCCCATGACCCCTTCGCAGATCACCGTCTCCGCGCCTTCGCCCAGGCTGGACACGGCGGCGCGTAAGGTGGCGGCGCGCATGGCCCAGGGATCCAGGTTGAGGCACGGCCTCCCGGTGGCGGCGGCGTGGAAGGCCGGATCTATGTAGTCGGGGCCCGCCTTGGCCGAGGCCACGGACATCCCGGAGCGGGCCAGGTGGCGCAGCAGGCCCAGGGTAAAGACGGTCTTGCCGCTGCCCGAGGCGGGCGCGGCGACGATCAGCCCCGGCGGGGGATCGCCGCTCACCGCTCGAGGTGCCTCCTGATCCCCGACGCCATGTCCTCGGGCGTGGTTTCGTGGGCGAAGTGGGCGAGGTACTTCCCGTCCGGACCCATGAGGTAGACGACGGACGTATGGTCCATGATGTAATCCTCTTCTCCCCCCTGGCCGGCCTTGGCGTAGTACACCCGGTAGGCCGCCGCCGCCGCCGCCACCTGCGCCGGCGTTCCGGTAAGCCCCACCAGCCGGGGGTGGAAATAGGCCAGATACTCCCTCAGGTATTCAGGGGTGTCCCGTTCGGGGTCCACGGAGATGAAGACGGGGGTCACCTTGTCCCCATCGGCGCCGAGCTGGTCCAGGGCATCGGTGATGGTGGTCAGGGTGGTCGGGCAGACGTCGGGGCAGTAGGTGTAGCCGAAGAAGAGCAGGAGGAAGCGGCCGTGGAAATCGGCGTCGGTGACCGTCTCGCCTAAGTGGTTCACCAGGGTGAAGGGCCCGCCGATGGCCGCCTCGCCCTTCGGTGCGGGGGGCTCGGGGCGCATCACGACAAGGGCGAGGCCGGCGACGGCCGCAACCGCCAGAACCGCGGCAAGGAGCTTGAATCTGATGTTCATCTGTGTCCCCTGGCGGTGCGTCCGCCGGCCGGTCTAGAGTATACCCATGAGCCGCCGCAAACCCAAAGGGCCCTTGCGCAAGGGTTGGACGACGGGGGCCTGCGCCACCGCCGCCGCCCAGGCCGCCTACCGGGCGCTGCTTACCGGGGACTTTCCCGATCCGGTCACCATCACGCTGCCCCGGGGCGAGAGGCCGAGCTTCCCGCTCTCCCGGGCTTCCCTGGAGGACGGCCGGGCCACCGCCGGGGTGATCAAGGACGCCGGCGACGACCCGGACGTGACCGACGGCGCGGAGATCATATCCACCGTCGAGAGCGGCCCGCCCGGCAGCGGCGTCACCTTCGCCGCGGGCGAGGGCGTCGGCACCGTCACCCTGGCCGGCCTGCCCGTCGCCGTCGGCGAGGCGGCCATCAACCCGGTGCCGCGCCGCATGATGACGGGCGCCGTGAACGCGCTCGCCCGCGAGTTCGGGTGCGCGCCGGTGGACGTCTGCATCACCGTTTCCATTCCCGGCGGCGAGGAGCTGGCGCTTCGCACCACCAACGGGCGGCTGGGGATCAAGGGCGGGCTGTCGGTGCTGGGGACCACCGGGGTGGTGATCCCGTATTCGTGCGCGTCCTGGATCCACTCCATCCACAGCGGCATCGACGTGGCCCGCGCCATGGGATCGACTCATGTCGCCGGCTGCACCGGCTCGACCTCCGAGCGGGCGGTGCAGAAACTCTACGGCCTGCCCGACGAAGCCATGCTCGACATGGGCGATTTCGTCGGCGGCCTGCTCAAGTACCTGCGCCGCCACCCCGTGCCGCGCCTGACCCTCGGCGGCGGCTTCGCCAAGATCTCCAAGCTGGCCATGGGGCACCTGGACCTGCATTCGGGGCGCAGC
>JADFTO010000116.1 GCA_022560215.1 Pseudomonadota bacterium
CGAAGGTCTTCCGAATAAGGTCGTGTCATCCATGGCTGGCCTCCTTTAACCCAGCTCATAGCTTGAATCACATTTTGCCACCTTTGGGAATCCCCTTTCGATTCTGTCTATGCCGGAAGTGCTCTAGAGCGCCTCAGTCCACGCGCCTCGAGAGCACCAGCCGCCGGGACGGGGTGAAGCCGATCTTGGCGAGGAATTCCAGCAGCCCGAAGTCGTCCCAGTCCAGCTCCGTCAGCACCGTTTCCACGCGCAGGTTGGCCAGGTTGATCATGAGCTGCGAGATGAGCGCGTGGCCTATGCCTGTATGGGCGTGGGCGGGATCGACGCCGATGGTGTCGATGACCGCCGCCGGTTCGGGCCTGCCGAACTCCCCGAAATCGACCCTGGCCATGACGAACCCCGCGGGGGCGCCGTCCACTTCGGCGACCAGCGACAGGCGCACGCCCGACTGGTGCATCACTTCGTCCAGCTGGCGCTGGAAATAATCCCGGCGCTCCCGTCCGCTGAGCTTCCCGTCAATGCGGACGATGGCGTCGAGATCCTCCTCCCTCATGGAGCGGACGGGAAACGTGTCCCTGGACAGCGCCACCCAGTCGTCCCCGGAAGGATCGCTGTAATCGGGCATGCCGGCGTCGAAGGGCTGTGACGCGATGTCCGTATCCGGCATGTTTCTTTCCTCGGGCGGCGGCGTCCGCCGGCCGGTCGGGGGGCATTCCAGGATCATGCGGGGCACGGGCGAGAAGCCGCTGGCGGCGAAAAAACGGATCAGGTCCTGATCGCTCCAGTCCACCTGGGTCCGGATTTCCCCGATGCCGAGTTTCTTCATGGCGCCGGCGACGCCGTCCATCAACAGGGTGCCGAGCCCGGAATCCTGACTCTCGGGATCGACGCCGATGCTGTCCAGGACGGCCACCGCCCGAGCGCCTCCGAACTCGCCCCGCTGGACGCGGGCGATGGCGTATCCGGTAAGAGTTCCCTCGTCTTCCGCCGCCATGACGATGAAGGAGTCGGGGCCGTCCAGGGCCGCGTTCAGGCGCGTCTCGAAGAATCCGCGGCGCGAGCGGCCCCTGATCCGCCGGTCGATCTCGATGACCCTTTCCAGGTCTTCGGGCCTGAGCGCCCTTAAACGATCGGTCGCGGTCATTAGAGCACCATCCCGTCAGTTGAAGCGCACGTACTCGAAATCCAGGGGCTGTCCGTAGATGCCCTTGGCCGGGGGCGCGATCCAGCCGGCGAACTTGCCCGGTTCCGTGACCGGCCCCATCAGGGACTTGATGAAGGCCTTGTCGTCCTCCGTCGGCAGCCAGTCACCCTGGAGCCGGTTCCATTCATCGGCGTCGAGCAGCTTGCCCGCGGGCGAGACCTCGACCCCGGCGAAGGTGCCGATGGTGCGGTTGAAACCCTGGTCCGGCAACTTCAGTTCGAAATCGATGCCGGCATTGCGGATGATCTTGTTCCACTTGTCGAGGCCGCGCTGGCAGTCGACGACGTAATCGTCGCGCAGGCGCACGTTGATGGATTTGAGCGCCGGCGCGTCCACGGTGACGATGGAATTCCCCCTGATTTCGGGGACCCGGTAGCTGTCCTCGATGAGCACGTGGTCGTCCTCGATCTCGGTCTCCCGGTACCGGCCCTTGATGCCCATGGTGTAGTAGTTGGCGGCGTTGGTGGACAGCTCCTGGCCGAACAGGTCCATGGAGACGCTGTAGTGGAAGTTCAGGTACTTTTGCACGGTCGGCAGGTCGATGCCGCCGAATTTCCTGACCTCGCCGGTCTTCTGCTCGCTCATGATCTCGCAGGCCCGCTTGACGACCCGCCCGATGCCGGTCTCGCCGACGAACATGTGGTGCGCTTCCTCGGTCAGCATGAAGCGGCAGGTCCTGGACAGGGGATCGAAACCGGATTCCGCCAGGGCCGCCAGCTGGTACTTGCCGTCGCGGTCGGTGAAATAGGTGAACATGAAAAAGGACAGCCATTCCGGAGTCTCTTCGTTGAAGGCGTCAAGGATCCGGGGCTTGTCCGGGTCGCCGGAGTGGCGCTCCAGCAGGGCCTCGGCTTCCTCGCGGCCGTCGCGGCCGAAATGGGCGTGCAGCAAGTACACCATCGCCCACAGGTGGCGGCCTTCCTCGACGTTGACCTGGAACAGGTTGCGCAGGTCGTAGAGTGACGGCGCGGTCTTGCCGAGCTTGCGCTGCTGCTCGACGGAGGCGGGCTCGGTGTCGCCCTGGGTGACGATCAGGCGGCGCAACTCCGCCCTTCCTTCGCCGGGGACCTGCTGCCAGGCGGGCCGGCCCTTGTGCATGCCGAAATTGATCTTGCGGCCGTCCTCGGCGGGGGCGAGGAAAATGCCCCACCGGTAGTCGGGCATGCGCACGTGATCGAAATTGGCCCAGCCGCTGGGCTCCACGCTGATCGCCGTGCGCAGGTAGATGTCCATGTCGGCGCTGTCACTGGGGCCCATGTCCCGCCACCAGTCGAAAAACATGGGCCGCCATTTCTCCAGGGCGCGCTGCAGGCGGCGGTCCTCTTCCAGGTTCACGTTGTTGGGGATACTTTCCTTGTAATCGATGTTCACGAGATCTCTCCCTGCTTGCTTGGGTCGGGCGGCGTCAGACCCGGTTGACATCGAAAGACGGGCGCTTGCCCGTTCCGAACAGCTTCAGCGCGCCGTCCTCGCCGACCGCGTTGGGTCGCTGGAAGATCCAGTTCTGCCAGGCCGACAGGCGGCCGAAAATCTTGGTTTCCATGGTCTCGGGCCCGGCGAAGCGCAGGCTCGCCTCCATGCCGGTGAGCGCGTCGGGGGAAAAGCTCGCCCGCTCCTCGGTGGCGATGCGGACCTCGTCCTGCCAGTCGATGTCGTCGGGGACGAAGGTCACCAGGCCCAGTTCCTCGGCGGCGAGCGCGTCGAGACCGTTCCCCGTTTCCGCCCCCACGGCGGCCAGTTTCCCGGGCCGGCCGAGGAAGCGGCTCTCCAGCCTGGAGAGGCCGTTGGGCATGGGCAGGGGGCCGAAGTTCATCTCCGTCAGGCGGATCGCCGGCGGCGCGCGGTTGTCGCCCTCGAAGGCGCCGTCCAGCATGTAGCTCCTGTCCGCGGCGAGGGCGAGCTCCAGCAGGGTGCCAGTGAAACAGCTTCCCGGCTCCACCAGGGCGATCAGGCTGCGCGACGTCACGTCCAGGCGCTTGAGCACCCGCTTGAGATAGAGGACGATCTCGCGGACCAGCCAGTCCCCGGCGTGTTCCAAGAGCGTGGCGTCGGCCCCGGCCACCAGTTCGCCGTCGCCTTCGGTGCGCAGAATCCAGGTGCCCAGGCCCGGTTCGTTGGCCCTGAGGTGCAGGATGGCGTCGTCCAGTTCGCGGGCCAGGGCCAAGGGCCAGAACCCCGCCCCGGCGGCGTGGATGGCGCTCGGGTCCTGGGGCACGGGCTGGCTGGGCCCGCGGACCGTGATGCTGGCCGTGCGCGCGTCGTGGTCGAGCGCGATGGAGAGGTTGTCGTAGGTGATATCGGTATCGCTGAACTCGCGGTTCAAGGGCGTCAGCTCTATGCCCTCGGCGTCGCCGGGACGGTCGCTGCGCTTGGCGAATTCCAGGGCCCGCTGGCGCACCGTTTGCTCCATCTTGGAGAGCGGCACCAGTTCGTCCACCAGGTTCCATTTCAGCGCCCTCTCACCGCGCACGCCCTCGATGACGGTGCAGAAATAGTCGGCGTGGTCGCGCCTGACCTTGCGCTTGTCCACCACCCGGGTCAGTCCGCCGGTGCCGGGCAGCACGGCCAGCAACGGCACCTCGGGCATGGAGACGGCGCTCTTGCCGTCGTCGACCAGGATGATGTGCTCCGTCGCCATCGCCAGCTCGTAGCCGCCGCCGGCCGCCATGCCGTTGATGGCGCATATGTATGTCTGTCCGGAGTTCTGGCTGGCGTCCTCCATGGCAAGGCGGGTCTCGTTGGTGAACTTGCAGAAGTTCACCTTGTGGGCGTGGGATGATAGCCCCAGCATGGTGATGTTGGCGCCGGCGCAGAACAGGTTCTCCTTGGCGGACGTGAGGATCACGGCACCCACCTCCGGATGCTCGAAACGCAGCCGCTGAACGGCGTCGTAGAGCTCGATGTCCACGCCCAGGTCATAGGAATTGAGCTTCAGGGTGTAACCCGGCGACAGCCCGCCATCTTCCCTAACGTCCATGGCCACCGTCGCCACCGGCCCGTCGATGGAGAGTTTCCAGTGCCGGTAGCGCTCGGGATGGCTGGTGAAGTCGATCATGTGGTTGCCCTCCTGGCGCGCGCGGCCCGAACCGCGCGCCGTTTCTTGGGTTTCGTCTCCCCAGGCGCGCCCTCATAAGGGCCGGCACCTTCCCACGCCTGCGTCTAATTGCAAATAAGTACCAAAATACCTATTTACAATTAATTCAACCGCGGACAATCTGTCAAGGCAGATGTCGCGGCCGCCGCGGCCGCCGTGAAGAATATCCGTAGGCATGAATGGAGGGCGTCATTTCCGCACCCGCACCCCCTCGAATCCCCTCGCCGGACGCAGATGATCTCACCATCCGGGACGCCAGGCCCGAAGATGCTGCGGCCGTGGACAGGCTGGATGCGCGGATCACCGAGCTGGCCAAGCCGGACTACTGGCGGGAAATCTTCGCCCGTTTCTCGGGAAGGCCCGACAGCCATATCCTGATCGCCGAGGTCGGCGGGCGGTTAAGGGGTTTCATCATCGGCGAGGTCAGGGCGTGGGAGTTCGGCTCGCCGCCCTCTGGGTGGATATTCGCCATCGGCGTCCATCCCGACCACCGCCTGAACAAACTGGGCAGCCGCCTGTTCGAGGCCATGTGCCAGCGCTTGCGCGAAAGCGGGGTGAAGACGGTTCGCACCATGCTGGCCCGCGACGACAACCTGAACATGGCCTTCTTCCGCTCCCAGGGGATGATGGGGGGACCCTTCACCCAGTTGGAAATGCCCTTGGACTGACCGCGGGCGGAGATGGAGATAAGGGCTCATGAAACTGCAAAAAGCGACCCTATTCGCGCTCTACGCCGTTCTCGAGCTGGCCCGCGATCCGGAGCGCCAGATCTCGGCGACCGAGATCGCCGAGTCCTACGCCATATCCGCCAACCACCTGGCCAAGGTGATGAGGGACCTGGGCCGCGCCGGGCTGGTGGAAGCGGTGCGCGGGGCCGGCGGCGGCTACCGCTTCTCGGGCAACGCCAAGCGCACGTCCCTTTACGACGTGATCATCCTCTTCGACGACGTGATCGGCGCGCAGGGGGGGCGGTCCGGCCCATCGGATGATACCGATGTCGGCCGGGCGCTGGCCCGCGTGTTGAACGAGATAGACGAGATCACCATCGCCACCTTCAAATCGATCACCCTGGCGACCCTGCTCAAGACCATGCGCTGGCATGAAGAGCGTTCCGGAAACGCCGCCGCAAGGACTGGCGGGCCGGAACAGCCGCCGGCGCCGGCGATCCCGGGCGTGAATGAAAGGAGCCCTGAATGAGCGACCCCGTTAATTACGAGAAAAGAGGCGCCATCGCCGTCATCACCCTCACCAACCCGCCGGTGAACGCCATCGGGCACGCCGTGCGCAAGGGTCTCTTCGCCGGACTCGACGCCGCGGCCGGGGACGCTTCCGTGACGGCCGTCGTCATTACAGGCGACGGGCGCTGCTTCTCGGGCGGCGCCGACATCGGCGAATTCGGCCGCCCGCCCGCGCCGCCGACCTTGAGGGACGTGATCGAGGCGGCCGAAGCCTGCCCGAAGCCGGTGGTGGCGGCCATCCACGGCGTGGCCTTCGGCGGCGGGCTGGAACTGGCGCTCGCATGCCACCAACGCGTCGGCGACGCCAGCGCCAGGGTGAGCCTCCCGGAAGTGAAGCTGGGGCTCATCCCCGGCGCCGGGGGGACCCAGCGGCTGCCCCGCGTCATCGGCGCTAAAAGGGCGCTCGAGTTCATCCTTTCGGGCGATCCGGTGGGCGCGGACGAGGCCCTGTCCCTCGGCATCATCGATCAGATCATCGCCGGCGACCTGGTCGAGGGCGCCGTCGCGGCGGCGGAAAAGCTGGCCGCCGAGGGCAAACCGCCCAGGAAGGTCCGCGACCTTGCCGCCGCGGGCGGCACGCCCGAGCTCTTCGCCGGCGAACGCAAGAGGATAGAGCGCCGCGCCCGCGGGCAGATGGCGCCCGGCCACTGCATCGACAGCGTGGAAAACGCCTGCACCCTGCCCTTCGACGAGGGCATGAAGAAGGAAAGGGAATACTTCGAGCGCTGCCGGGATTCCGATCAGTCCAGGGCCCAGCGCCACGTCTTCGGCGCCGAAAGGGCGGCCGCCAAGGTCAAGGACATGCCGCCCGGGACCCGGCCCCGGGCGGTGGAAAGTCTGGCCATCGTCGGCTGCGGCACCATGGGGGCGGGCATCGCGGCCTGCGTCGCCGACGCGAGCCTCCCCGTCACGGTCCTGGAGACGGATCCGGAAGCCCTGGAAAAGGGACTGGCCGCCATCGCCACGAACTACGAGGGCGCGGTTTCCAGGGGCCGGATTTCCCGTGAACAGGCCGACGCACGGATGGGGCTGATCCGGGGCACGAACGATTACGCCGACCTGGCCGGCGCCGATATGGTGATCGAGGCCGCCTTCGAGGACATGGACCTGAAGAAGGAGATTTTCAGGCGACTCGACGAGACCTGCAAGCCCGGCGCCATCCTCGCCACCAATACCTCGACCCTGGACATCGACCAGATCGCCGCCGCGACTGCGCGCCCCGGCAGGGTTATCGGCACCCACTTCTTCAGCCCCGCCAACGTCATGAAGCTGATGGAGAACGTGCGCGGCGCCGAGACCTCTCACGAGACCATCGCCACCGTCATGGCGCTCACCAAGGTCCTCGGCAAGATCGGCGTGCTGGTCGGCGTCTGCGACGGCTTCGTCGGCAACCGCATGTATTACAGCTACACTGCCCAAGCGAACTTCCTGCTCGAGGAAGGGGCGTTCCCCGAGCAGGTGGACAGGGTCATCCACGGCTTCGGCTTCCCCATGGGGCCGTTCGCCGTCGGCGACCTGGCCGGACTCGACGTGGGCTGGCGCGTCCGCCAGGGCCGGGCCAAGACGCGCCCGCCCGATGAACGCTATTCCCCCATCGCCGACCGCATCTGCGAGAGGGGCCGCTTCGGCCAGAAGACGGGGGCCGGCTGGTACCGCTACCAGGACGGCGGCCGCAAGCCCCTGCCCGACCCCGAGATCGAGGAGCTGATCATCGGGGTCTCGGACGACCTCGGGATCGAGCGCAGGAACGTCAGCGACGAGGAAATCCACGACCGCTGCATCTACGCGCTGATCAACGAAGGCGCCAAGATCCTGGACGAGGGCCTGGTCCAGCGGGCGAGCGACATCGACATCGTCTGGATATACGGCTACGGATTCCCGGTCTGGCGGGGCGGGCCCATGTTTCATGCCGACCGGGTGGGCCTGGACAAGGTCTCGGCCCGGCTCGCCCAGTTGGCCGAAACCCATGGCCAGGAGCTGGCCCCGGCGCCGCTGCTCGAGAAACTGGCCGGCCAAGGCAAGACGTTCGCCAGCCTCTGAGCGGCCAGAGGCAGAATTGAGACGCGAGTTCCATTTAAATGGAACTCGCTCGAATGTGAGGCCCGGGAGGGGCTGAGATGCTGTCCTTGATGATGTTCGGTTTCCTGATCGGCATGAAACACGCCCTGGAAGGCGACCATATCGCCGCCGTCGCCGCCCTGGTGGCCGACGGCGGCTCCTTTCGCCACACCCTCAAGCAGGGCGCGGCATGGGGGCTCGGGCACACGCTGACCCTGTTCGCGTTCGGCGCCCTGGTGATCGTGCTCGACGCGTCATTGCCGGAACGCTTCGCCGACTGGCTGGAGTTCACGGTGGGCGCGATGCTGGTTCTGCTCGGCCTCGACGTGTTGCGGCGGGTGGTCCGCGACCGGGTCCATTTTCACCCGCACGGGCATGGCGGCAGGGAAGTGCATCTGCATGCCCATTCCCACCGGGGCGAGATGGGACACCATGCGCACCCCCACCGGCACACCTCGGGCGTTCCCCTGCGCGCGCTCTTCGTCGGCCTGATGCACGGCATGGCGGGCTCCGCGGCACTTCTTCTCCTGAGCGCGTCCACCACCCAGTCCCCCTGGCTGGGACTGCTCTATATCGCCATCTTCGGTCTCGGCTCGATGGCCGGGATGGCGGCGTTCTCGGCGGTCATCGCCATCCCGCTCAGGGCGTCGGCCAAGGGCCTGACCTGGATGCACAACGGGCTTCAGGCGGTGATCGGCGGCGCCACCATCGTGCTCGGCGCCATGACCATGATCGCCGTCACCGGCGCCTGAGACAAGGGGGCTCCGGCCAGAACGGGATGCTCCCCAAAGGAAAAGCCGGGACTAGAGCACTATCCAGTTAGTTGGAACCATTTGACCGGGATGATTTTGCGTCGTGGCTAGGCGACCGTTCCGCCGTGATGGTGGACCATCACAAGGGACGGGCAACGACGCCACGGGGCAAAAGAAGGCG
>JADFTO010000308.1 GCA_022560215.1 Pseudomonadota bacterium
GCCGCCACCTACGAGGACGTGGACGTGCTGCGCAGAGGGACCGCGCCCCGGTCCTGGTCTCCAAGAAGGACTGAAAGCCGCCGCCGTGGCGGAAAGCGCCCTCAGCCCGATCTCAGGTACTTCACCGCGGCGTCGCGCTCGAACAGGTAGAGCAGGGTGCGCAAGGCCCGGCCGCGCACGCTTTCCAGTTCCGGGTCCTTGTCCAGGATCAGCTGGGCGTCGTCGCGGGCCGCCGCCAGCTCCTCGGCGTGCTGTGATAAGTCGGCCAGGCGGAATTCGGGCATGCCGCTTTGGCGCGTGCCCAGCAGTTCGCCGGCCCCGCGCAGGCGCAGGTCTTCCTCGGCGATGCGGAAGCCGTCGTCGGTCTCGCGCATGATCTGCAGGCGCGCCCGCGCGGTCTCCGTCAGGGGCCGGGCGTAGAGCAACAGGCAGATGGAGTCATCCTCGCCCCGGCCGATGCGGCCCCGCAACTGGTGCAACTGGGCGAGCCCGAACCTCTCGGCGTGTTCGACGACCATGACCGTGGCCCGGGGCACGTCCACGCCCACCTCGATGACCGTGGTCGAAACCAGGACGTCGACGGAACCTTCGGCGAAGGCTTCCATGACGGCGTCCTTTTCCGGGCCCTTCATGCGCCCGTGCACCAGGCCGGCCCGGGCGCCGAAGATTTTCGCCAGCTCCGCGTGGCGGTCCTCGGCGGCGGCG
Source organism: Pseudomonadota bacterium (assembly GCA_022560215.1). Classification (GTDB taxonomy): domain Bacteria; phylum Pseudomonadota; class Alphaproteobacteria; order Rhodospirillales; family 2-02-FULL-58-16; genus JADFTO01. The sequence continues at coordinate 706 of JADFTO010000308.1, forward strand.
GCGTCGATGGCTTCGGATTCCTCGACCAGGGGACAGACCCAGTAGACCTTGGCCCCCCCGTCCAGGGCCCGGGAGACGGCGGCGGTCACGTCGCCTAAGCGCTCCAGGGGCATGACCCGGGTTTCCACCGGCTTCCGCCCCGGGGGTTTTTCCGCCAGCCGCGAGACGTCCATGTCGCCGTAGGCGGTGAGCAGCAGGGTCCGGGGGATGGGCGTCGCCGTCATCACCAGCACGTCCATGGCCCGGCCCTTGGCCGCCAGGGTCAGGCGCTGGTGGACGCCGAAACGGTGCTGCTCGTCGATCACGGCCAGGGCCAGGCGGCGGAACTCGACCCCTTCCTGGAACAGGGCGTGGGTGCCGACCGAGAGGGCCGCGTCCCCGCCGGCGAGCGCGTCGAGCACGCGTGCCCGGGCCTTTCCCTTCTCCCGGCCGGTGAGCAGGACCACGGACGCCGGCCGCCTCGGCCAGGGGTTCGATGGTGGCCAGGTGCTGGCGGGCCAGGATTTCCGTCGGCGCCATGAGGGTGGCCTGGGCGCCGCTTTCCACCGCGGCCAGCATGGCGAGGAGCGCCACCACGGTCTTGCCGCTGCCCACGTCGCCGTGCAAAAGGCGCAGCATGCGGACTTGCGCCGCCATGTCGGCGTCGATCTCTTCGATGGCCGTTTCCTGGCCGGCGGTGAGGCGGAAGGGCAGGGCGTCCAGCACCCGGGCCCGAAGGCGCCCATCGCCCCGGGTCTCGACGCCGGCGAGGCGGCGCATGTTCTTGCGCGCCAGGGCCAGGGCCAACTGGTTGGCGAGCAGCTCATCGAAGGCCAGCCGGGTGCGGTCGGGGGTCGTCGGCTCCAGGTCCGCCAGGCCTTCGGGCTCGTGGGCACCTTTGAGGGACTCACCCCAGGACCGCCATCCCCGGCGCTGGGCCAGGGCCGGGTCCAGCCATTCGTCCAGGTCGGGTGCGTGGTCCAGCGCCGCCCCGATGGCGCGGGCCAGCACCTTCAGCGACAGGCCCGCGGTCAGGGGGTAGACCGGCTCCACCGAGCGCATGGAGTCCGCCTCCTCGATGGTCCCGATGTGGTCGGGATGGGTGATCTGGGTCTCGCCCGCGAACTGTTCCACCTTGCCGCTGACCACGCGGGTTTCCCCCTCGGGCAGGGCCTTGAGCAGGTAATCGGCGCGGGCATGGAAGAAAACCAGGGTCAACTTGCCCGTTTCGTCGGAGCAATAGACCTTGTAGGGAAGGCGCCGCCTCGGCGGTTTCCTGTGCTTGTCCACTCGCAAGGTGATGGTGGCGACGGCGCCGGGTTCGGCCTCGGCCACCTTGGGCGCGTAGCGGCGGTCGATGATGCCGGACGGCAGGTGCCAGAGCAGGTCCACGACGCGCGGCCCCGCCGCTTTTTCTATCGCCGCGGCGATCCTGGTCCCGACCCGGGGGATCGAGGTTACGGGCTTGAACAGGGGAAAAAGAATTTCCGGGCGCATCGCTCCGAACACCGCGAGCCGTGATGACAGCCGGGGCCCTATATCGTAGTGTCCCGGCGAAACTTACCCGCAAATGGCCGGCGTGAACAGGCTTAGTGGAGAGGACCTTGGACGCCCGACGAAAGCGCCTTTTGTTTCGCAGCTGTCATCGCGGCATGCAGGAAACCGACATCCTGATCGGCGGTTTCGCCAAGCGCCGCATCGGGGACTTGAGCGACGAACAGCTGGACCGGTTCGAGGCCCTCCTGGATCACAACGACAACGATCTCTATGACTG
>JADFTO010000117.1 GCA_022560215.1 Pseudomonadota bacterium
GACCGCCAAGGTTCCGTTCTTCAACTTGACCCCCGGGGAATCGTCCCGCAGCACCCTCAGGGAGTAGGTCTTGCCCAGGTAGGTGAAGGGCTCCCCGCTGACGTATTCCCTGGGCTCGGGGCGGGATTGCTGGAACAGCAGTTGTTCCCGAATCCAGCCTTCCCGTTTTTCCAGTATTCGCCGGATCTGCCGGTCAGGCAGGCGCTTGGGCGCGATGATGCGCACCCGGTCCAGGTCGACCTGGATAGAAACCGTTTTCTTGCGGTTGGTGCGTTCGACGGTAATCCGAACGCCGTCGAGGGAATCGGGCAGCGCGTCCAAGGGGGGCGTCAATCCGATGGCGGAAGGGCGACCACTTCGGCATAGGCGTCGCGCTCGGTCGTCCGCCCCACGTTGCGGAACACGTCCAGGGTGACCTCGAAGGCCTGTTTCGTGATCTCCACATGGGGCGACCAGCAGCCGAGCTTCTGGTAGAAGCCGATGGTCTCGGTGAGCACGTCTTGGTTCACGTCTGGAAAGTGATCGGCCTCGGCGGCGGCGATCTCGGCGGCGGGCGCTTCGTTGATCCAGGCCCGGGTCGACCTGTAGGCGCGCATGAAGGCCCTGGCCATGTCCGAGGCCAGCCATTCACGGGTGGCGGCGAGGCTGGAAAAGGCGCAAGGAGGGATGGCCTCGCCAACGGAAGCGACCACGTGGCCGACGCCGTCCATCTCCAACTGCTGGGGCGCCGGCCCTTGCTGGTGGACGTAATCGCCCTCGCCCGAGCGGAAGGCGGCGTCCATCTCGGCCGAACTCCCTGAGTCCACGGCTTCGATGCTGTCGTAGTCCAATCCCTGTTTCAGGCAGGCGTACTTGAACATGGCCAGGGGCTGGTCGGCGTGGTCCACCAGCACTTTCCCGCCGGCCAGCTTGGACCAGGCGAAATCGGGATCGGGCCGGCGCCCGGCCAGGAAGAATCCGTCCCTTTCGTTGATCTGGGCGAAGTGGAGCGCCGGCGGCGTCTCGCCCCTTTCCAGGGCGCCCAATCCCTGGGACGGCGCCGATTGGACCACATGGGCGGAGCCGTCGATGAGGGCCGCGATGGCGGATTTGCCAGGGGCCGACATGGAAAAGTTCGCCTCCAGCCCTTCCGCCTCCAGGAAGCCCCCGGCGGCGGTTCCGATCAGCGGGCTGTAGAAGGCGGAGAAACGGGTGAATTGGATGTTGATGGGTGTTCTCATCAGCCGAACATCTTGTTCAGGTTGTCGAGCCCGGCCTGGTAGATGCCGCGGATGACGTCCGCCGCCTCTTCCTCGGCGCCGAGGGGATCGAATTCGCCGGACCACTCGATGGTGCAGTCGTCGCCTTCGCCGCTGACCCTGATGGTCGCGTGGTAGTTGGCGACGGGCAAGGGGCTGTCGACGATGGAATAGCTGTAGGTGCGCGAGCCGTCGTCCATCTTCTCCAGCTTCTCGACGATGGTGCCGCCGCCGGCGAGGCTGAGGGTGCGCGTCTGGCCTTCTTCGGTGAGCTCGCTTTTCTCCACCGCCGGATGCCAGTCGGGCAGCGCGTTGAAGCCGCCGATCAGGCGCCACGCCTCGTCGGCCGAGACGTTCAGTTTGGTGTTCATGGATACCTTGGTCATGTCCCTCGCCGTTCAGGGCCTTGGCCGTGCCTCCTTGATACCCGGAAACCGGAAGGGGGTAAAGCCGGGGCGGGGCGGACCCAATGCCGCCCCTCAGAAGTCGTCGAAGTCCTCCCACCGCCTTTCGCCAATGTCGCAAGGGGGGGGCAAGCGGAATTGCACGGGCCGGGCTTGGGGATGGCGGGCGGCGGCTTTCAATTCCGGAACGTCCGGGGGGAGTCCGGCGATCTCGAGCACCAGCTTTTTCAGGACGGCGGCGGCGAAGTCGTTGAAGTCGTTGGCGACCACCATGAAGGCGCCGCGGCCGCCGATGACGCAGTCCCGGTAATAGAGGTCGAGGTTGGAAATGATGGGCCGGCCGAAGGGGCTGAGCCGGTCGTTGACGATGGGCAGTCCGTTGATGGTGATGCCGGCCGCCACCGCCTCGTCCCTGGCCCCGGTCACCAGGCGGCCCCAGTTGTTGGGCCCGTCGCCGGAGATATCGACCACCCGGCGCTTGCCCGCGAACTCGTTGTCGTCGAAATAGCCGATGGCGAACTCGATGGCTTCGCTGATGGCGGTCCGGCGCGCCGTCTGGGGTGGAATCTCGGTCAGTTTGTCGGCGAAGGCAAGGGCGCTTTCCCGGCCGTCGATGAGGGTCCAGCCGGCGATGATCTTCATATGGCCGAATCCCGCCCATTCGTAATAGGAGACGGCGATACGCCCGAGGAATCCGGAGCGGATGGCGTCCATGATCAGGGGGTGGCGGAAGGCGGCGATGTAGCCCTGGCGCTGCAGCCTCGCCTCCTCCTCGTCGATGCTGCCCGACACGTCGACGCCGAAGAGAAGCTCCAGGTCCACCGGCAGCGCACCGGCGGGCCGCCCCGTCAGGCCGAGGAACAGGGCCAGAATCAACACCCGGATTGCCCCTGGCAGGCCCATCTGAGGAGACTCCCCTTTTCCCCATTATAGGGTCAAATACGGGGAGCGCCAGGCACGGGAATTCCCCGGAAACCGGAATCGGCAGGCCGCCCGGTCATTAACTTGATTCTAGTAAATCCACGGTTTCGTGGAAATAGGGCCGTCTTTCTGGAAAGAGGCGGAAGGGGCCTTGATCGATGTAATTAACTGGTCTTTAGTTAATTAACTTGGAGGCGTGGTTATGGGCATGGCAGGCTAGCGGTTTGGATCATCCATGCCGTCCCCTTCGGCGGCCTTGAGGATCGAGCGCCACATGATCTTCAAATCGATCCCGAGCACGCCCAGGGACGAGCTTTCCCCATAGGCGCGGACCAGGTCCTCGTCGGCGACCAGGTAGGTGCCGAGCCGTTTCCACTCTCCTTTCAGGGCCTGCACCGGGCCGCCGAGGCCGGCCCTGAGCACCCGTTTGGACTGGTATCCCGCCTTCAGGGTGTTGAGATACTGGTATTCAGGCACGGGCCGGGGCCCGATGAAGCTCATGTCGCCCTGGGCGATGTTGAAGAGCTGGGGAACCTCGTCCAGGTAGTACTTTCTCAGGAACCGGCCGAGGAAGGTCACGTCCCGGTCGTTGATGAAATCGGTGGTGCCCTTCTTGTCAGCCTGTTTGTCGTCGTCCTGGAGATAATAGGTGCGGAACTTGAGCAGGGGGAAAGGCCGCCCCTCGGTGATGCGCACCTCGGTGATGATCAGCGGTCCCCGCGACCGTGGCCTGAACAGGGATTCGGCCAGGATTCCCGCCGCCACCAGGGCGAAAAACGGGGACAGCGCGATCAACGCGGAAGCGGCCAGGACCTTGTCGATCCCGTGTTTCAGCCCCAGGTTCCGGCGCCGGTAAGCGTAATCGGGCGGCAGCTTGGTGCCCTTGGCGCCACGATCTTCCGTCATTATCGCCAGCCTCCGCCGTCAATGGCGGCAGGCCCGCCGCCCAGCAAGGCGGCGCGGAAGCGGTCTTTCAGGTGTTCGCCGTCCCTCGGCGGCAGGACCAGGGGCAGGTCCTCGGCCCTGACCTTGAAGGCGTAGAACACAGGGCCGGCGCCGCCCCGGAGGTCCGAGAGGGCGGGTTCCAGCCCGCTTTCCTCCCTCACCGTGCCCGTCATCGGCCAGCCGGCCGCCGCCGCCATGGCCGCCAAGTCGACGCCGAAGGCGGTGTGGGTGGCCTGCATGCCCGTCTCGCCGTAGCATTCGTTGTCCAGCACGGCGACGCCCAGGTTGCCGGGCCCGGCGGCCCCAGCCGTGGCGATGGCGCCCAGTCCCATGAGCATCTCGCCGTCGCCGGTGATCACCAGGACCCTCCGTTCCGGCCGGGCCAGGGCCAGGCCCAGCCCCATGGGCAGCGCTCCGCCCATGGCCCCCCACAGGGGAAAGGTGAGCGCATGGTCACCGGCGGCGGCGGCGTCCCAGGCGGGCGCGCCGAGGCCGCTCACCACCAGCAAATCCCCCCGGTCTTCGAGCAGGGCCTCGACCACGGGACGCCGGCGCAAGGCAAAGGTCCGGCTGGTGCTCATTCCTCGAACTCCTTGACGCCGATGACCTTCTGGGCGATCAGCACGGCCGCCGCGGTTGGCCCGGAGAAGACCTCGCGGCCCATCTCCGCCACCGCCTTGCCGGCGTCGGCCTCATCGATCACCTGGCTGACGGCGACCCCGGCCAGGTCCAGGACGGGAGCCGCGATCCGGCCCATGGGCACCTGCCAGGGATTGGTCTCGCCCGCCTGCCCGCGCATGGTGACGACGATCAGCAGCGGGAAGCGGCAGGTCCGGGTCAAAGAAAGCATGTTGACGCAGTTGCCGATGCCGCTGCCCTGCATGAGCAGCACGCCGCGCTGGCCGCCGAGCCAGGCCCCGGCCAGCAGGGCCACCCCTTCCTCCTCGCTGGTCAGGGGCACGGCGGTCATGGACGCCTGCGCCCGGCAGGCCTCGATGAGGCGCACCAGGCCGGCGTCGGGCACGTAGGCCACCTGACGCACGTCCAGTTCCAGCAGGGCCTGGAAGACGTCATCGGACCATCCGGGATGGGTGCCGCCCACGGCCGCCTCAGTCGTACCCATAGAGCCACCGGGTGGTGGCGTGGTGGACGTTCTTCAGCGAATGGACGGCGCCCTTGGGAATGAAGACCTGGTCGCCGGGCCGGGCGCGGAAGCGGCGCCCGCCGATGACCAGCTCCAGGCATCCCTCGGCGGCGACCGCCCGGCGGTCCACGGGTTGGGGGAACTTTCCCCGTTCGATGAGCTGGTCCAAGGGGCGGACTCCGTCCAAGGGCTTCGGCAAGCTCGATAGTACCGGCCCTCCGGCCGGGCTGTCACCCGGGAACGATTGTCGGCCCCGGGCGCGGGCGTTAAGCTGGCGAGTCATTTCAGGAGGGAGCAGATGATCGTCGAACAGATCTGGACGGCCAACGCGTATCGCAACTTCAACTACCTGATCGCCTGCCCCGAGACCGGCGAGGCCCTGGCCATCGACCCCCTCGACCACCGGAAATGCCTGGCGTCGGCCAAACGGCGCGGCTGGACCATCACCCAGGTGCTCAACACCCACGAGCACGGCGACCACATCGGCGGCAACCGGGCCATGATCGCAAAAACGGGCGCCAAGCTGCTGGCCCACGCCAACGCCAAGGACAAGATTCCGGGCATCGACCGGGGCCTCGAGGCGGGCGACGTGATCTCGGTGGGGAAAACGGTGGAGCTGGAATCCCTGGACACCCCGGGGCACACCATGAGCCACGTCTGCCTGCTCTCCCACGGGGAGGTTCCTGCCCTTTTTTGCGGCGACACCCTGTTCAACGCCGGGGCCGGCAATTGCCACGGCGGCGGCCATCCGCGCGCCCTTTACGGCACCTTCGCCGGCCAGCTCGCCGGGCTCGGCGACGAGACCCTGGTCTATCCCGGCCACGACTACTTCGCCAACAACCTGGGCTTCACCCTGGACCGGGAGCCCGACAACCAGGAGGCCAAGGCCCTGCTCGAGCGGGTCGCCGATCAGGACCCGAGCCGGGCCATGGTCACCACCATCGGCCAGGAGAAGGAGATCAACGCCTTCTTCCGCCTGCACAGCCCGACGGTGATCGAGACCCTGCGCCTGGCCTTCCCCGACCTGCCCGAGCAACCCGACCCCGAAACCGTGTTCATCAAGCTCCGCGAACTCAGGAACAAGTGGTAGCGCCGCGGCGAAGAATTGCGACCAAGACCCGCTCCAACGTAGGCCGAGGAAATCCATGGCAGGGTCAAAAACGATGGGAGAGGTGCGTCTGGATAACGAAAAACTGGGCCAAAAGGGCTTCCGAACACGCTCAAATCACCAAAATCTGGCTGTCGGACGGCTACGGAGATGAAACTTAGACAATGACAGTGAAAATTCGGTACAATCACCGTGGATTTATTGGTTGCTTGGGAAATATCGGGAGAGTCGATGGACGTCATGTCAACCGATGATGCCGCATACCTCCCGACTATTTATGTCGTGACCAATACCCCGAAGCGCAGAGAGGAACTGGGCGGTGTTCTCTCGCATTTCTTCGATCTCTCCATGTTCGACACCACCAGCAAGGCCGGCGAGTCGCTGACGGAGAAGACGCCGGACGTGGTCCTGGTCGAGATCGAACTGACCCGCAAGGGCGGCCTCAACCCGCTGTTGACCAGCGCCGGCGGGGCTGAAGGCGACCATCCTCCGTTCATCTTCATCGGCCAGAAGGGAGAGAGTTTCGACGCCCTCGTGACCGAATTCGGCGAGACCAGCCGCTACCTGAGGTGGCCGATCACGGCCCGCAAGTTGATCGACATCATCGGCGAGTTGATCAGCAAAGGGGCCGAGGAATCGTGGGACGAGTTGCCGGATATCCAAAAAAAGCCTCTCAAATTGACGATCAAGGAATACAAGAACATCGCCACCGCCATCGAGAGGGGCGAGCCCATCGACTACAACTCGGCGGCCAAGAGTTGCGCGCCGGTGGCCGAGGCGGTGCTTAGCGGCGCCCATCACGATCTGCTCAATTCTGTGCAGGCGCACCACAACTACACTTACGTGCATTCCATGCGCGTCGCCACGTTGCTGACCCTGTTCGGCTACGGCCTCGGTATGAAAGGCGACAATCTTCTGATCCTGTCGACCGGCGGTCTGCTACACGACGTCGGCAAGCTGATGACCCCGCCCGTCATCCTCGACAAGCCGGGCAAACTCACGGAAGAGGAGTGGCCGATCATGCGCGATCACGCCGTCCACTGCGCGGCCCTGTTGAAGGCTGGCGACGACGTCACCAGGGGGGCCCAGATCATCGCCGAACAACACCACGAAAAACTCGACGGGACCGGATATCCGAAGGGCTTGAAGGGCAACGAACTCAATGAACTGGCCAGGATATCGATGATCTGTGACATCTTCGGAGCACTCACCGACAGGCGCTCCTACAAGGAGGCGTTTTCGGTCGAAAAGGCCTTCGGTATCCTGGAAAGCATGGCCACCGGCATCGACCAGAACCTTCTCGCCATATTCAAGGACATCTTCATTTCGACCAAGCCCCTGGAACAGGCAGCGGGCAATTAGGGATTGGCCAACCAAGATCATTCACGACCAGTCCGCTAAGGGTCTGACCGGAACTCCGTGGCGGGGCCTCCAAAGGTCAGTAATGTTGCCGTAAGCAGACCCCCTTAGGTCATTGGGACCACACCCTAGCCCGATAGCGCTCTTAAGACGTCTTCTCGCCCCTTGAGCACTCGTAAAGCGCGATGGCGGCGGCCGTCGACAGGTTCAGGTTTTCCATGGCCGCCGCCATCGGGATGCGGACAACCATGTCGCAGGTTTCCCGGGTCAGCCTTCTCAGGCCCTGTCCTTCCGACCCCAGCACCAGCGCCACCTTGGCCGGCAGCACGTCCAGGGAGCGTTCCGCCCGGGCGTCCAGCCCGGCGCACCAGAAACCCGAATTTTTCAACATGCCTAGCGCCCGGGCAATGTTGGTGACGCGCACCAGGGGCACCGTTTCCAGGGCTCCCGAGGCCGCCTTCGCCATGGCCCCCGTCGCCGGCGCGCGCCGGGTCTGGATGATCACGGCCTGGGCGCCGAAGGCCGCCGCCGAGCGCAGGACGGCGCCGACGTTGCGTGGGTCCGTGGCCTGGTCGAGGACCACCAGCCGGGCCCGCTCATCGGCGGCCGTTTGCTTCTGAATCTCCTCCAGCGGGGTGGCGGCGAGGGGATCGGCGAGCAGGGCCACGCCCTGGTGGACGGCGCCTAAGGGAAGGTGGGCCTCGATCTCCCGGCGGCCGAGTATCTCCGGGGCCGGACCGCCGTCCACGGAGGCCTCGTCCAGGCGGGGGCCGATGGTTGCCGCCGACGGCGCCGCCACCAGCAGCCGGCGGCAGCGCCGCCGGGGGTTGGCCACGGCCGCCAGGACGGCGTGAACGCCGTAAATCCAGTGGCTCCCGTCCCCGTCCGCCTTGGCGGCGGATTCCCCGCCCCGATATGGTGTCTTGCGCTTTGCCATGAACCCATTTAACATGATGGCAGAGATGGAGTCTGCAAAACACTCTGCCTGGTGATTGCGGGACAGTTGCGTTTGTCCTTGTTTTTATCCCTTTTGAAGTTGACAACAGGCTGTAAATCCTCATATTTCCGATCCACCGTATCGTCGGCTTGCGAGCCGCGCGGGAGGGGTGCCCGAGTGGTTAAAGGGGACGGGCTGTAAACCCGTTGGCGTACGCCTACGTTGGTTCGAATCCAACCCCCTCCACCAGGTTCCCGTCGGAGCTTGTGATTTGGACCCGCGGGTGTAGCTCAATGGTAGAGCAGAAGCCTTCCAAGCTTACGACGAGGGTTCGATTCCCTTCACCCGCTCCA
>JADFTO010000118.1 GCA_022560215.1 Pseudomonadota bacterium
GTGGGGCAGTCCCCGGGTGCGTTGCAACGCTTGCCCGATGCTGCGGCATCGCTGGGCGCGCCGCGCCTGCCCGAATGAACCGATCTGCTCCCATCAAATTGATTCCTATCAATCCTGAACCGCTCTAGAGCGCTATCGGGCTGGTTGGAACCACGGGATGATTTTGCGTCGTGGTCAGTGTCCTGTCCCGGATAAATCTATTTGCACCCAACAAATTGATTCCAACTAACCGGATCGTGCTCTATCGGCGCGGATTCAGCCGCACCCGGACGGAAAGGGCATGGGCGTCCAGCCCTTCGGCGTCCGCCAGGACCGCCGCCGCCGGGCCGACCTCCGCCAAGCCGCCGGAATCGCATCCGATGAGGGAGGTGCGCTTGACGAAGTCGAGCACGCCGAGGGGCGAGGAAAAGCGCGCGCTGCCCGCCGTCGGCAGCACGTGGCTGGGGCCGGCGACGTAGTCTCCGATGGCTTCCGGCGTGAACCGGCCGAGGAAGATGGCGCCGGCGTGGTTGACGCGGGCGGCCAGGGCATCGGCGTCTTCCACCGCCAACTCCAGGTGCTCGGGCGCCATGCGGTCGATCAGCGGGGGCGCCTCGGCGATATCGCCGACGATGATGACGGCCCCGAAATCACGCCAGCTCCGGCCCGCGATGCCGGCCCTGGGCAGGGTCTTCAGGTGCCCTTCCAGGGCCTCGAGGACGGCGTCGGCGAAGCCTTCGTCGTCGGTGATCAGGATCGCCTGGGCCTGGGTGTCGTGCTCGGCCTGGGACAACAGGTCGGCGGCGATCCACGAGGGATCGTTGTCCCCGTCGGCGACGACCAGGATTTCCGACGGGCCGGCGATCATGTCGATGCCGACGGTCCCGTACACCTGGCGCTTGGCCGCGGCCACGTACGCGTTTCCTGGGCCGACGATCTTGTCCACCGGGCGGATGGTCCGGGTGCCGTAGGCCAGGGCGCCAATGGCCTGGGCGCCGCCGATCCGGTATACCTCGTCGACGCCGGCGATGACGGCGGCGGCAAGCACCAACGGCGGAATCCCGCCGCCCGGCGCCGGCACCACCATGACCACCCGCCCGACGCCCGCCACCTTGGCCGGGAGCGCGGTCATCAGCACCGAGGAGGGATAGGCCGCCGTCCCCCCGGGAATGTAGAGTCCGACCGATTCCAGGGGCTTCCAGAGGGTGCCCAGCCTTATCCCCGAGGTGTCCACGTAGTCCAGGTCTTCCGGCAATTGCCGGCGCTGGAAGTCGGTGATCCGCGACGCCGCCAGCCGCAGCGCCTCCAGGCTGTCGGGCGGGCACGCCCGGGCGGCGTTCTCCAGTTCGCTAAGGCTTACGCGCAAGGTCTCCGGCGTCGCCTCGAACCCGTCGAAGCGCTTGGTCAGGGAGATGACCGCCTCGTCGCCGTTTTCCCTGACGTCCGCGAGGATGGCGGCGACGTCGGCGTCCACGTCCGCGTCGGGGCCGCGCTTGGCCGAAATCAAGGCTTCGAAGGCGGCCTCGAAACCGGGATCACGGGAATCAAGCCGCTTCGCCATTGGCGGCCTCGCGGAACCTTTGTATCCAATCGCCGACCTCGTCGGCGCGGGTTTTCAACGCCGTCCGGTTGACGACCAGGCGCGAGGTGATGCGGGCGATCATCTCCACCTCCACCAAACCGTTGGCCTTCAAAGTTTCGCCCGTCGTCACCAGATCCACGATGCGACGGCAGAGACCCAGCCTGGGCGCCAGCTCCAGGGCGCCGTTGAGCTTGATGCATTCCGCCTGTACGCCGCGGGCGGCGAAGTGGGCCCGCGTGATCTCCGGGTACTTGGTGGCCACCCGCACATGGCTCCAGGTGCTGGGATCGTCACCTCCCACCATGTCTTCGGGTTCCGCCACCACCATGCGGCACCGCCCCACGTTCAGGTCCAGGGGCGCGTAGATTTCCGGATAGTCGAATTCCATCAGCACGTCCGCCCCGGCGACCCCCAGATGCGCCGCCCCGAAGGCGACGAAGGTGGGGACGTCGAAACTGCGAACGACGATGATGTCGATCCCGGGGTTGTTGGTGGCGAAGCGCAGCCGCCGGGTGTCCGCGTCGCCGAAGGCCGCTTCCGGCTCGATGCCGGCGCGGCGAACCAAGGGCAGCACCTCGTCGAGGAGGCGTCCCTTGGGCAGGGCCAACACCAGTTTTTCGTTTCCGTCCATGGTTCGCGTCCCGGAAAGGCGGCACCATTCGGCCGGCCGTGAATACAAGGCCTTCGCTCTCGGTTCTGCCTCTGGCCGCTCACTACCTGCCGAGGCCTTATCGCATGTTTCCATTAAAGTGGAAACATGCTCCAGGGAAACCATTAAAAGTGTTTTCTGTTGAGCGGGATGATTCTGTTAAGGGCGCTTGTGTCGAGGTCAAGAACGTTGAGGACGGGACAACTTACTTATAAGCAACCCCTCAGCGGGGATGACCCGCCGTCGGCGCCGAGGCGGCATAACCGCGAAGCCGGTTGTAATCGTCGACCTGTTTGGGCGACAGGATGGCCGGGGTCTTGAGATGCGTCGCCAAGTGGACATAGCGCAGTTCCGAGCGCACCTTTCCGACCTCGTTCAGCATTTCCCGCAACCGGTTTTCATCAATACTCCGCCCGGCGAAGGCGTCGTTGAGTGAACGCTCGAGCGACACCAGCCGCTTGCCCAACGGCACCGCCCTTTCCTTCATTCCCGCGAACAGTTTCTCGACGGCGGCAGTCTGGGCAAGGGAAAGGCCGATTTTGTCCTTCAACTCCAGAATATGCACCGGCCCCGGCAAGCCGTTCAGTTCCGCCGCCTTGGCGAAACCCCAGCCGCGACCGTTTATGAGATCATCTATATCCCGCGCCGACAGGGATTTGATGGCCCGCTTTTCCTGCCCGGTATAAGGCGACGCCTGAACGCCGCCCATGGGAGGGGGCCCCTTATGCCCTTGATGTCCTTGATGCCCGGGAGCCTGGGCGGCGGCGGAAAACGACAGAACAATGGCGGCTACGGTAATAAAGGACGGAAGAGTCTGCTTCGATTTCATTAATCACCTTTCCTTGAGTAACGAGGCCGCGGTTCAGTCCTTCCCGATCCTGGGCGGACCGCCCTCGACGGCGTGGCTGGGCCCGAAGGCCTTGTCCAGGATTTGAGTGGAGTCCTCGGCCAGGATGATGGCATCGCTCATCAGGCCGAGGATCTTCACGTTGTTGTTGAGGACGAGATGGGCCTCGTTCCGGTCGTCGTCGACGATCTTGGTGCAGCGCAAGATGATGTCCCTGCGGATTTCCATGAGGATGTCTTCCAGCTTGCAGCCTTTCGGATTGGTCTCTGAAATCAGATATCGGGTCATGGATTGTCCTCCTTACGGCCCGGCCCCGCGGCGCTGGCCCCGTCGCGCCAGGTGCCATGAATCCGTATGGAATCCAGGCACCCGCATGCCGGTGAATTTAAACGTAGCGAAGGCGGCCCCGCCTGTCACCCGGCGGAATCACCCCATCAAATGCTTAAACATGCCGACGCTGGGCTTCTTTCAGGGCTTCCGAAATGTCGTGGGATATGTCATGGGCCGCCTCTGCGTCGAAGGAGTTCTTGATGGCCCGGGAAAGTTCCGGCAGCAGCCGCAGGTCCTTGTCATCGGGGGAAAGCGGCGCTTCCAGGATCCGGTTGACCACGTCCGTCATGGATTGGCAGAGCTCGCCCACATGGGCGTCGTCGGTCCCCGACAGGCGGCGGCTAATGTCCTCGGAGACGAACAGCAGACGCTCCAGGTGTTCGATGACGCCCTCATCCGCGCCGCCGTCGCCGTAAAGGGGCAGGATATTGTCCACCAGATAGTCGATCTGGTAAGCGTGCCGCTCTTTTTTCTGTTCGTTGATGGTGTGGGCGATCTCGTCGATTTCGCGCTTTAATGTTTCGGCGTCGTATTTCCCCGTGGCCTTGAGCCGAAGGGGATTGGGGACCCTGAATTCAGGAATTTCCTGGCTTCCCGGCCTGGGCGCCGCGCGCCGGGTCGGGCCGACGTAGTCCGTGGTCACGACGAAGCGCTTGCGCTTTCGGGTCAGGATATTGACCCGTTCGATCAACAGGGCGGGCGATATGGGCTTGATCAACAGGTCGTCGGTCCCGGAATCGATGACTTCCATGATCGCTTCGCTGGTGGGCTCCTCCATCAGGGTGATGACCACCAGGAAGGGGTTGTCGGCCGGCTTCATGATGGCGGATGTGGCGCGTCAGATCGCTGATCTTGCCGTCCTGGAGTTCGTTTTCGGCGATGATCAGGTCGACGGCGTCATTATCCACCGCGTCGCCGATGACCGACATCCTGGACGTGTCCCGGGTGTTGCGAAACCCGTGGTCGAAGAACGCGGCCTTAAGCCCCTGGCGGACCATGGAGTCGGAATCCGCGATGATCAGATTTATGTCTCCGAACTTGTGGTTTTTCATGGCATGTGATGAAATCTCCGGGACGCGGATCCGTGCATGGATCACGACCCCCACATCCATTGAGCGGCGAAATTTGATGGGCCTGGGAGTGATTTCATGTTATGGATATGTTATCGACAACACTATATCCGAGGCAAAATGCTATGACTACCGGTACCGTGAAATGGTTCAATCCCGCGAAGGGATTTGGCTTCATCGAGCCCGAAGATGGCGGCAAGGACGCTTTTGTCCACATTTCCGCCGTCGAGCGCGCGGGGCTGGACACCCTGCGGGAAGGACAGAAGGTCCAATTCGAACTCGTCAGCGGGGAAGACGGCAGGAGTTCGGCGGAAAACCTAGTGGCCCTCGACTAAGTTCGAGTCGAGCCTAGTACTCCCTTTCACAATTCCGCATTGCGTACGACGGCCCGGCCGGGCCGTCGACGGGATCGTTTTTCCCGCCCCCTTAGGGCGCGTCGGGAAGTCTCCTTCCTGCCGAGGAACCGGGAAAAGCGATCCTACGTAGCACGGAATTATGATAGGGGGTACTAAGAGCGGGTCAGGATTGATAGGAACCATTTGACCGGGATTATTTTGTCCCGTGGCTAGGCACGCTCCGAAAGGCGATGCTTGCGCATCGGATGAGGGGCGTAACGACGCCACGGGGCAAAAGAACCCGGCCTCCGGTGGGGCAGATCGGTCCCCCGGGTGCGTTGCAACGCTTGCCCGATGCACCGCATCGCGCGGCGCGCCGCGCCTGCCCGAATGAACCGATCTGCTCCCATCAAATTGATTCCTATCAATCCTGAACCGCTCTAAACGTCCAGGTTGACCACCTTCAGGGCGTTGGCCTGGATGAACTCGCGGCGGGGCTCGACCACGTCCCCCATCAAGGTCTCGAACAAGAGACCCGCCTCTTCGGCGTGGTTCACCCTGACCTGGAGCAGGGCCCGGGAGTTGGGATCGAGCGTGGTCTCCCAGAGCTGTTCCGGGTTCATCTCGCCCAGCCCCTTGTAGCGCTGGATGGCGACGCCCTTGCGTCCCAGCTTCATGACGGTGTCCACCAGGGACACAGGGCCCGTGATGGGATATTCGGCGTCCTTGGCGGTCAGCGTCCCGTGGCGCTGGTAGACTTTCTGCAGCCGCCCGGCCCTGGCGTTCAGGAGGCGGGCCTCGGAGCTGCGGATCAGGGCGCCGTCGATGGCGTGATGCTCGGTGACGCCCCGGAGCGTGCGCTCGAAGGCCAGCCCGCCGTCGTCGAGGGGAGAACCCTCCCAGCCCCTTTCGTGCGGCTCCTCCTGGGCGTCCAGCCTTTTGGCGATGAAGGCGGCGGCCTCCGCCGCCCTGCCTGAATCGGCCAGGATCGCCGGGTCGAGGGCGGCGAGGATGGCGGCTTGCTCCACCACCCGCAGCGGCACGTGCTGGGCCAGGCGCTTGAGCAGGGTCTTGGCCTGGCGGGCGTCGTCCACCAGGGCGCGCAGGTCCTCGCCCGCCATCTGGCCGCCGTTGTAATCGGTGAACACGGTCCCCTCGCCGATGGCGGAGCCCAGCAGGTAGTCCTCCAGCGCCGCGTCGTCCTTGAGATAGACCTCGGACGCGCCCCGCTTGGCCCGGTAGAGGGGCGGCTGGGCGATGTAGAGGTAGCCGCGCTCGATGATCTCGGGCATCTGCCGGTAGAAGAAGGTGAGCAGCAGGGTGCGGATGTGGCTGCCGTCCACGTCGGCGTCGGTCATGATGATGATCTTGTGGTAGCGGCATTTCTCTATGTCGAAGTCCTCGTGGCCGATGCCGGTGCCGAGCGCCGTGATCAGGGTGCCGATTTCGGCCGAGCCCAGCATCTTGTCGAAGCGCGCCCGCTCCACGTTCAGGATCTTGCCCCTGAGGGGCAGGATGGCCTGGGCGGCCCGGTCCCGCCCCTGCTTGGCCGAGCCGCCGGCGGAATCGCCCTCGACGATGAAGATCTCGCTCAGGGCCGGATCCTTTTCCTGGCAGTCGGCCAGCTTGCCGGGCAGCGAGGTGATGTCGAGCGCCCCCTTGCGCCGGGTCAGCTCGCGGGCCTTGCGGGCGGCCTCGCGGGCGGCGGCGGCCTCGAAGATCTTGCCGATCACCATCTTGGCGTCGGCGGGGTGTTCCTCGAACCAGCGGTCAAGCTGCTCGCCGACGATGCCCTCGACGATGGGGCGGATCTCCGACGACACCAGCTTGTCCTTGGTCTGGGACGAGAACTTGGGATCGGCGGTCTTGATGGAGAGCACGCAGGTGAGGCCCTCGCGGGCGTCGTCGCCGGTGAACGAGACCTTGTCCTTCCTGGCGATGCCGCTTTTTCCGGCATAGGCGTTGACGGTGCGGGTCAAGGCCCCCCGGAACCCGGCGAGGTGGGTGCCGCCGTCGCGCTGGGGGATGTTGTTGGTGAAGCAGAGCGTGGTCTCGTGGTAGCTGTCGTTCCATTGCATGACGAGTTCGACCAGGACGCCGTCCCTTTCGCCGGAAATGATGATCAGACGCTCCGTGAGGGCGGTCTTGGAGCGGTCCAGATAGCGGACGAAGGCCTCCAGGCCGCCCTCGTAATGCAGTTCGGCGGTCACCGCCTCCACGTGGCGGGCGTCCGTCAGGCGAAGGGCGACGCCCGAATTGAGGAAGGCCAATTCCCGCAGCCGGTGCTTCAGGGTCTCGAAGTCGAACTCGGTCATGGTGAAGGTTCGGGTGGACGGCAGGAAGGTGAGCTCCGTGCCCGTCTTCGGGCCGCCGTCGCCCGAGGGCGCGTCGCCGATCTCCTCCAGGGGTTTTTCCGGCTCCCCGTCGATGAAGCGGATGAAATGCTCCTTGCCGCCGCGCCAGATGCGCAGCTCCAGCAACTGGGACAAGGCGTTGACCACGGAAATCCCGACCCCGTGCAGGCCGCCCGAGACCTTGTAGGAATTCTGGTCGAACTTGCCGCCCGCGTGGAGCCGGGTCATGATCACCTCGGCCGCCGAGATTCCCTCCTCGGCATGGATGTCCACGGGGATTCCCCGCCCGTTGTCGGTGATGGTGACCGATCCGTCGGCGTTCAGGGTCACCTCCACCCGGTCGCAGAAGCCCGCCAGGGCCTCGTCGATGGCGTTGTCCACCGCCTCGTAGACCATGTGATGGAGGCCGGACCCGTCGTCGGTGTCGCCGATGAACATGCCCGGGCGCTTGCGCACGGCGTCCAGCCCGCGCAGGACCTTGATGGATCCGGCGTCGTAGGCCGCCGCCTGTTCGGGAGGCTGATCCGGGCCCTTGTCGTTCATGTCGTCTCTGCCGTCACCCGCCCGCCGTGGACGGTGAAAAACTTCGCCGCCCCCAGCAGGGGCCGGAAGATGGCCGGGTCCGTTCCCGTCAGCCACGCCTGGGCGCCGAGCCTCAAGACCTCGGTGAACAGGGCCCGGCAGCGTTCCCGGTCCAGGTGGGCGGCGACCTCGTCCAGGAGCAGCACCGGCACCGGCCGGCCGGCGTCGGCCTGCATGCGGGCGTTGGCGAGCACGATGGCGATGAGCAGGGCCTTCTGCTCGCCCGTCGAGCACTGGCCGGCGGGCAGGCCGCTGCCGGCGTGGCGGACGTCGAGGTCGCTCCTGTGCGGGCCGGTCCCGGCGCCGCCGGTCTCGGCGTCGGCCCGCCGCGAGCCGGCGAGGGCGGCGCGGAAGCGGTCCTCGGCCTCCAGCGCCGGGACCTCCGCGAGCCAGCTTTCCACGACCCCCTTAGCCTCTATGCCGGCGCCGGGGAAGGGTCCGGCCGCGCTGGCCGAGAGATGGTTCAGCCGGGCCGTCACCTCCAGTCTCGCCGCCGCCACGGCGACGCCCTTTTCCGCCATGGTGTCCTCCAGGGCGTCGAGCCAGCAGGGATCGGCCCGGCCGTCGCGTCTCAGCAGCCGGGCGCGCTCCCGCATGGCGTGCTCATAGGCGCCGACGCGCCCGGCGTGGGCGGGATCGAAGCCGTACACCAGGCGGTCCAG
>JADFTO010000119.1 GCA_022560215.1 Pseudomonadota bacterium
TGAACATGGAGGTGGGAATGCCCATGGCCCGGAAGATGATGCCCGAGTAAAAGTCGACGTTGGGATAGAGCTTCTTTTCGACGAAGTACTCGTCCTCGAGCGCGATGCGCTCCAATTCCATGGCCAGTTCCAGGAGCGGCTCGTCCTTCATGCCAAGCTCGTCCAGGACCTCGTGGCAGGTTTTCTGCATGACCTTGGCGCGCGGATCGTAATTCTTGTAGACCCGGTGGCCGAAGCCCATGAGGCGGAAGGGATCGTCCTTGTCCTTGGCCCGCTTGATGTATTCGGGAATGTGGTCCTTGGAGCCGATCTCCTCGAGCATGTTCAGGACCGCCTCGTTGGCGCCGCCGTGGGCGGGACCCCACAGCGAGGCGATGCCGGCGGCGATGCAGGCAAACGGATTGGCGCCGCTGGAGCCGGCCAGCCGCACCGTGGAGGTGGAGGCGTTCTGCTCGTGATCGGCGTGCAGGATTAAGATGCGGCGCAGGGCCCGGGCCAGCACCGGGTTGACGTCGTACTCCTCACACGGCGTCGCGTACATCATGTGGAGAAGGTTTTCCGAATATTTGAGGTCGTTGCGGGGGTATATGAACGGTTGGCCCAGGGAATACTTGTAGGTCATCGCCGCGATGGTCGGCATCTTCGCGATCAGCCGGTGCGACGCGACCATGCGGTGGTGCGGGTCGGTGATGTCGGTGCTGTCGTGGTAAAACGCCGACAGGGCCCCGACCACGCCGCACATCACCGCCATGGGGTGGGAATCGCGCCGGAAACCGCGGAAGAAGTAGTTGATCTGCTCGTTGATCATGGTGTGGTAGGTGATGTCGCGTCTGAACTTCTCCTTCTCCTCGACGCTCGGCAGATCCCCGTACAGCAGGAGGTAGCAGACCTCCATGTAGTCCGACTGTTCGGCCAGCTCCTCGATGGGGTAGCCGCGATAAAGCAGGATGCCCGCATCGCCGTCGATATAGGTGATCCTGGAGGCGCAGCTTCCCGTCGACGTGAACCCGGGATCGTAGGTGAAGCAGCCGGTTTCCGCGTACAACTTGCGCACGTCGATGACGTCGGGGCCGGTGGTGCCCTTGATCACCGGCAGTTCGAAGGTGCGCCCCGTGCTGTTTTCGGTAAGCGTGAACGTTTCCGCGGCGGGCGTGGCGGCCTCGGCGGATTTCGTAGTGCTCATAAGCATCTCCCCTCGGGACGTGGGCGGTTGGAGCGGATGTCAAATCCTTGGCTTGGCGGCCGCCGGACCGGGGGCGCGGCGGCCCGCCCGTTTAACGAGTTAAGCCCTGTCCACGACGTCATCAAGGCGGCCCAGGGTCTCTTCCTTGCCCAGGACCACCATGACGTCGAAGATTCCGGGCGACACCGTGGCGCCGCTCAGCGCGGCGCGCAACGGCTGGGCGATCTTTCCCAGTGCGATCTGTTCCTCTTGCGCCAGGCCGCGGGTGGTGGCCTCGACGGCTTCGGCGTTCCACCGCCCGATCGCGGCCAGGCTCCGGCGCAGCCGGCCCAGGCGCCGGCGCGCTTCCCCGTCCAGCACCCGGGCCGCCTTTTCGGTTAGAGGCTGAGGTCGCTTTCTGGCATAAAACATTGCATTTTCAGTCAGTTCCGTGACTGTTTTCGCGCGTTCTTTCAAGCCGGGCATGCCTTTTTCTATCCGACTCGGTGCATCCTCCGCAAGCTTTCCGTCAAGGGTCTCGGCAAGCCTGGGGAGGATCAGCCTGGTCAGTCTTTCGTCGTCGGCCAGGCGCAGGTAATGGCCGTTGAGGTTGCTCAGCTTGGCGAGATCGAAACGCGCCGGCGCGCGGCCGACGCCGTCCAGGTCGAACCACCGGATCGCCTGCTCGGTGCCGATGATTTCGTCATCCCCGTGGCTCCAGCCCAGGCGCAGGAGATAGTTGCACAACGCCTCGGGAAGATAGCCCATTTCCCGGTACGCTTCCACCGCCAGGGCCCCGTGCCGTTTCGACAGCTTGGCCCCGTCGGACCCGTGAATTAAGGGGATGTGGGCGAACGCCGGCGGCTCCCAGCCCAGCGCGTGGTAAAGCTGGGTCTGGCGGAAGGCGTTGGTCAGATGATCGTCGCCGCGAATCACGTGGGTAATTCCCATGTCGTGGTCGTCCACCACCACCGCCAGCATGTAGGTGGCGGTGCCGTCGGCGCGCAGCAGCACCATGTCGTCCAGTTGGTCGCTGGCCACCCTGACCTCGCCCTGGACCAGGTCGGCGATGGTGGTGTCACCTTCCTGGGGGGCCTTGAAGCGGATGACGGGGTCCACGCCCCGGGGCGCGTCGGCCGGGTCGCGGTCGCGCCAGCGCCCGTCGTAAAGCGCGCCCCGGCCTTCCTTCTTCGCCGCATCCCGCATCACGGCCAGTTCTTCCGGCGATGCGTAGCAGCGGTAGGCCTTGCCCTCCGAAAGCAGCTTGTCCGCCACTTCGCCATGGCGGGCGGCGCGGGAGGACTGGGACACCGCCTCGCCGTCCCAATCCAGGCCCAGCCACTCTAAGCCCTCGGTGATGGCCTGCCGGGCGGCGTCGGTGGAGCGCGCGCGGTCGGTGTCCTCGATCCTGAGCAGGAAACGCCCGTCCCAGTGCCTGGCGTAGAGCCAGTTGAAGAGCGCCGTGCGGGCGCCGCCGATGTGCAGGAAGCCCGTGGGCGAGGGGGCGAAGCGGGTGACGACGGTCATGAGACGATCTGCTAAGTTAAATCCGGGTAAGGGTGTAGCACATTCGGCGAACATGCGTACCCACTCAGCCAGGGGCAAAGGGGAGGGCGGCATGGGCGCCCGCATGGGGGCAATAATCCCTGCCATCGCGGAGGAGCTGGCCGGCGAAAGGGATCGCTGGGCGCCGTGGCTGCCGGCGGGCCTCGGCGCCGGCATCGGCCTTTATTTCGCCCTGCCGGAAGAACCGCCGTTGTGGCTGGGGCCGGCGGCGGTGGCGGCGGTCATTGGGCTGGGGTACCTCGCGCGGCGGCGGCCCGCCTTGCTTATGCTTGCCATCGGCTTGGGACTGGTCTTCGCCGGATTCGCCGTGGCCCAATGGCGCACGTTCTCCGTGGCCGCGCCCATGCTGAGCGAACGCCTGGGCCCCACCGGGGTCAGCGGGCGCGTGATCCGAATCGAACCCTTCCCCAAAGGTGCCCGCGTCACCCTCGAGAAGCCGCGCATCAGCCGGCTCCAGCCCAATCTGACACCGGAACGGATCCGCTTGCGTCTCAGGGGCCGCCAGCCCCCCCTTAATCCCGGCGACTGGGTGCGCTTTAGGGCCATGGTCATGCCGCCGTCACCGCCCGCGGCGCCCGGCGCCTTCGACTTTCAGCGTCAATCCTTTTTCCGCCAGCTGGGAGGCGTCGGCTTCGCCCTCGGCCCGGCGGTGGTCCTGGCCCCGTCCGGGGGCGGGGGATGGAATGGGCTCCTGCTGGGCTTGGAGCGGGCCCGCCAGGACATCGCGGCGAGGGTGAAGGCCGGCCTGGACGGCGTCCCGGGCGCCATCGCGGCGGCCCTGATGACGGGGGACCGCAGCGCCATACCCAAGGATACCATGGCCACCATGCGCGATTCCGGACTGGCCCACCTGCTCGCCATTTCCGGCCTCCATATGGGGCTGGTGGCCGGCATCCTGTTCGTCGGCTTGCGCGGGGGCCTGGCCCTGGTGCCGCCGCTGGCGCTCCGCTTTCCGATCAAGAAGTGGGCGGCGGCGGCGGCGATCCTGGGCGCCTTCGCCTATGGCATGGTGGCGGGCGCCACGGTGCCCACCCAGCGGGCCTTCCTGATGATCGGCCTGGTCCTGGCGGCGGTATTGTTCGACCGCCGGGGAATTTCCATGCGGACGGTGGCCTGGGCCGCCGTCATCGTCTTGTTGTTCAGGCCCGAAAGCCTGCTCGGCCCCAGCTTTCAGCTATCCTTCGCCGCCGTCGTCGCCCTGATCGCCGTCTACGAGGCCGTCCGCGACCGCCGCCGCCTCGACGGGCCGCTGGGCTGGCGCCGGAGGATCGTCCTCTACATCGCCGGCGTGGCCCTGACCACCCTGGTCGCCGGCATGGCGACGGCGCCCTTCGCCGTCTACCACTTCAACCGCTTCGCCGATTACGGCCTGGCGGCCAACCTGATTGCCGTCCCGGTGACGGCGCTGTGGACCATGCCCTGGGCCGTCGTCGCCTTCGCCCTGATGCCCTTGGGCCTGGAAAGCCTGGCGCTGGCGCCCATGGGATGGGGTGTCGGCGTGATGACATGGGCGGCGGACACGGTATCGGCCTGGCCCGGCGCCGTCACCCTGCTGCCGGCCATGCCCACGTGGGGACTGGTGGCGATCGCGGTTGGCGGGCTGTGGCTCTGCCTGTGGCGCCGGCGCTGGCGCTTCTGGGGACTCGTGGGCGTGGCCGCCGGCCTGGCCAGCGTCGCCCTGGTCCGGCCCCCGGACATCCTCGTCGACGACCGGGGCAGGCTGTTGGCCGTCAGGACCGAAACGGGGGGACTGGCGCTCTCCAGGCCGAGAGCGGCGTCCTTCGTCGGCGGCACCTGGCTCCGCCGCGCGGGGCTGGAGGCCGAGCCCTGGCCCGCCGCGGACGAGCGCCTGGCTTGCGATTCCATGGGCTGCATCTACCGGGTGCGGGGGCACGTGGTCGCCCTGGTCCAGGCCGAGGGGGCGCTGGCCGAGGACTGCTGGATCGCCGGCCTGGTGGTCAGCATGGTGCCGGTGCTGAGGCGCTGTGCCTCGGCGAGGGTGATCGACCGCTTCGACCTCAAGCGCCAGGGCGCCCACGCCATCTGGCTGGATGAGGACGGTGGGGTGCGGATCGAAAGCGTCAACGGGGAGAGGGGGAACCGGCCCTGGGTCGCTGGCCGGAAGCGGAAAGGAGGGGAGCGGACGCCCCGTTGATCTCAATACTTGCGGATCAGTCCTACCAGGCTGCCCTGCACCTTGACCCGGCCGGGGCCGAAGATGCGGGTCTCGAAGTCCTTGTTGGCGGGCTCCAGGGCGATGGAGTTGCCCTTGCGGCGCAACCGTTTCAGGGTCACCTCGTTGTCGTCCACCAGGGCCACCACGATGGCGCCGTTGTCGGCGGTGTCCGAACGCTTGAGGACCACCGTGTCGCCGTCCTGGATGCCGGCGTCGTGCATGGAGTCGCCCTCCACCTCTAGGGCGAAATGTTCACCCTTGCCCACCAGGCTGGCCGGCACCTCGACGACGTTGGAATGGTCGCCCACGGCCTCGATGGGGGTGCCCGCGGCGATGCGGCCGTAAAGGGGCAGCTGAACGGCCTCGCCGACGGGGGGAGCGGCGGCGCCCGACATCCTGAAGTCGCCTTCGATGACGTTGGGGGCGAAACTCCCAGGGGCCATGTTTTCGGGGACACGCAATACCTCGAGGGCCCGGGCCCGGTGGGGCAGGCGGCGGATGAAGCCCCGTTCCTCCAGGCCCAGGATCAGGCGGTGGATGCCGGACTTGGAACGCAGGCTCAAGGCGTCCTTCATTTCGTCGAAGGAGGGCGAAATGCCGGTTTTCTTCAGGCGCTTATCGATAAAAATGAGGAGTTCGTACTGTTTCCTGGTGAGCATGGTCGCGCTCCCGTTTCCAAATCGGGGCCACCGGTGCGAACCGGGGGACATTGTTCACCGGCCCCCCATAAAGGCCGGTCGTTTCCGGCCACCCCACAAGATATAGAACAAACACAAAACGTCGCTACATGTTCTAGTTTGGTTCTCCCTCGGCGTCAAGGGGTCTTTTCCACTTATTCGGGATTTAAGCGTGCGGGGAAGGCTCAGATGGAGACCAGGCCCAGGCGCAAGGGAATGATCGGCACACGTTCGCCCTTTTTGGCCGCCGGCGCGTGGGGCGGGCGCACCACCAGGCAGTCGGCCTGGGCCAGGCGGGCCATCATGGCGCTGTCCTGGACATCGAAGGGGGTGGCGATCGCCTCGCCGTCTCCGTCCAGCGCCAGGGCGGCGCGCAGGTAGTCCTGGCGCTGGTCGTTTTTCCCTAAGTCCCGGCCCAGAAGCGCCGTCGCGCCCGGGCCCTCGTCCCGGCGGATGCCCAGCATGGCTTCCATGGCGGGCTTCAGGAAGACCACCGTGGTGACGCCCGCGGAAACCGGGTTGCCGGGCAGGCCAAGCACGGGCACGCGGCCCAGGCGGCCGAAGATCAGGGGCTTACCCGGCCGCATGGCGACCCTGTAGAAGCCCAGTTCCAGGCCCCTGTCTTTCAGGGCCTGGCGCACCAGGTCGTAATCGCCGACCGAGGCGCCGCCGATGGTCACCAGCAGGTCGGATTCGGACGCGTCCTCGAGCAGGGCATTGAGCGACTCCGCGTCGTCCCGCGCGATGCCCAAGTTCAAGGGCTCCCCGCCCAGCGCCTTGACGTAGGCCGCCAGGGCCAGGCTGTTGGAACTGATGATCTGTTCGGGGCCGAGGGGATCGCCGGGCATGACCAGCTCGTCGCCGGTGGCCAGGATGGCGACCCGGGGACGGCGCCTGACGGTGAGCCAGGGCACGTTCATGGCCGCCGCCAGGCCGACGTCCCGGGCCGTAATCACAGAGCCTTCGCGCAAGAGCGTCTCGCCGGCCTTGAAGTCCAGCCCCTGGGGCCGGATGTGGCGCCCGGGGACCGCCTTCTCCTTACACGTGACCTTGTTTCCATGGACTTCCGCGTCCTCCTGCATGACGACGGCGTCCGCGCCCTCGGGTACGGGCGCGCCGGTGAAGATGCGGACGGCTTGGCCTGGGCCGAGGGCGCCGTCGAAGCCCTGGCCCGCCGCCGATTCGCCGATCCGCTCCAGGGTCGTAGGCACCTCGGCCACGTCGCCCGCGATGACGGCGTAGCCGTCCATGGCGGAGACCGCGGCGGGGGGATGGGAAACCCGGGAGGCCACGTCCCTGGCGAGCACCCGGCCGAGGGCATCGGTAAGGCCCACCTGCTCGGCCGACAGGGGCTCGATTCCCGAAAGCACGTGCCCGAGGGCTTCTTCGACGGAGATCATTCTGCCTCGAAGGTTCCCGACTTGCCGCCGGCCTTGTGGACCAGGCGGATGTCGGTGATGCGCATGGAGCGGTCCGCCGCCTTCAGCATGTCGTAGAGGGTGAGCGCGGCGACGGCGACGGCGCACAAGGCCTCCATCTCCACCCCGGTCTTGCCCGAGAGCCGGCAGGTGGCGGTGATGTCGACGGCGTTGCGGCCGGGATCGCAGGCGAGGTCCACGTCGATCGAGGTCAGGGCCAGGGGGTGGCACAGCGGTATGAGGTCCGGCGTCTTCTTGGCGCCCATGATGCCGGCCAGGCGGGCGACGCTCAGGGGATCGCCCTTCTTCACCCCGCCGGCCGTGATCAGGGCCATGGTTTCCGGCGCCATGAGCACCGAACCACGGGCCGTGGCGGTGCGAACCGTGGCGTCCTTATCGGTGACGTCCACCATCCTGGCCTTGCCTTCTGAATCCATGTGGGTGAGCTTCGCCATCACATGGACGCCGTCCGGACCCGCCGGCGCGCGAGCAGGGCGCGGGTGGCCTCCTCCACGTCGGGCGAGCGCATGAGGGCGGAGCCGATGAGGAAACAGGACGCGCCGGCGCGGCGCAGCCTTTCGAGGTCGGCGGCCGTGCCGATGCCGCTTTCGCTGACCACGGTTTTCCCTGAAGGCGCGCGGCCGGCCAGCTTCTCGGTGGTGCCGATGTCCACGTCCAAGGTCTTGAGGTCCCGGTTGTTGATGCCGATCAGCCGCGCATCGAGCCCCGCCGCCCGTTCCAGCTCGGCCTCGTCGTGGACCTCGGCGAGGACGTCCATGCCGAAGCGTTGGGCCGCGTCCTCCATCTCGCGGGCCTGGGAATCGGTTAGGACGGCCATGATGAGCAACACGCAGTCGGCGCCCAGGGCGCGGGATTCGGCGATCTGGTAGGGATCGACCATGAAGTCCTTGCGCAGGACCGGCAGCGTGGACGCGGCCCGCGCCTGGATCAGGTGATCGTCGCTTCCCTGGAAATGGGGGGCGTCGGTGAGCACCGACAGGCAGGCCGCGCCGCCCCTCTCGTAGGCCCCGGCCAGGGCGGCGGGATCGAAGTCCTCGCGGATCACGCCGAGCGAGGGCGACGCCTTCTTGATCTCGGCAATCAGGCCCGTACCCGTCGTCGCACGGGCGGCCTCGAGGCGGTCGGCGAAGCCGCGGGGCGGCGGGGAGGCGGCGGCGTCTTCCATGACCCTCCCTAAGGGACGCGCCCGCTTCCGGGCGGCCACGTGATCGCGCTTGGCGGCGCAGATGCGGGCAAGCACGTCACTCATGAGTTGGTCACGGCCACCAGCTTGTCGAGGGTTTCCATCGCCTTGCCGTCGTCGATGGCGGCGGCGGCCAGCGCCACCCCGTCGGTAAGATTTTCCGCCTTGTCCGCGATCCTTAGCGCGGCGG
>JADFTO010000120.1 GCA_022560215.1 Pseudomonadota bacterium
GCAGGCAGCCCGACATCGCGGCGGTGGAACACGCAGCCGCCGGCCCGACCGAGGTCGAGCCGGCGGCTGCCGAGCGGGTGGAGGCGGCGGAGAGTGCGGCCTCGCGGCCGCTCGGCGCCTGGCCGCCTTGTTCCTCGGGGAGCGGATGACACGGGATCTGAAAAAGGTCATGATCTTCCGCAGGTGGGGAAGCCCAGGGCCGGCCTACCGGCGCACCGTCCGCTTCACAAGCGGCGGGGTCCAGGTGACGGACCGCTTCGATCCCTTCCCCGGCGCGACCGCGAGGCCGTCCCCCCGGCAAAACATGCGCCATGTGGCCAGCGCCGACAGCTTTTCTTCCGAGGAATGGATCACGCCGCTTTTCGGGGACGGCGATCACGGCATGTCAGGCGGCCTGGAGGAGGAGCGCTCGTGGACCCCGAACGGCGCCGTTGACGCCTAGCCGTCGCCAGAGTCTTCGCCGGCCTCCCCTTGGGCCTGCAGTTCCCTTCGGCGCTGCCGCAACCTGATCTCCTCCAGCAATTTCCGGTTGGCGGCGATCAATTCCGCGGCCAGGCCGAAAAGCCAGGTCTGGAAACCCATGATCAGGAGAATGGCCACCAGGATGAGGCTTGGAACGTAGGTCCGCCCGGGCTCGGGAAACAGATAAACCAGCGTTAGCCACCTGAACCCCAAGAGCACGCCGAGACCGAAGGGGATGCTTCCGAGAATCATGAAGAACCGCAGGGGCCGGTAGAGCATGAAGATGCGCAGGATCACGGCCACTGACTCGGCCACGTAGCCGAATACGTTCCTGATCAGCCGGGACGGCCGCAATTCCTCGTTTACCCTGACCGGCACCCACGCTATGGGGATGTGGTGCTGCCCCGCCTGAATGATGGTCTCCAGGGTATAGGTGTGGGTGTTGAAGACATTGAGTTGGATCGCGGCTTCCCGGGATATGGCCCGGAACCCGCTGGGGGCGTCGGGAACATCGGTCCCGCTGACGATGCGGACCACCCAGCTTCCGGTTTTCTGCAACCGCTTCTTGATCCAGGAAAAGTGCTCGATTCGATCGATGGGACGCGCCCCGATGACGATTTCGGCTTCATGGGCGAGGATGGGCCCGATCAGTTTCCCGATGTCGTCGGCGCAATACTGGTTGTCGGCGTCGGTGTTGACGATGATGTCGGCGCCCGCCCGCAGGCACGCCTCGAGGCCGGCCATGAAGGCCTTGGCGAGGCCCTGGTTGTGGGGCAGCTCCACGATGTGCTCGACGCGGTTGTCCCTGGCCACCCGAACGGTGTCGTCCGTGCTGCCGTCGTCGATGACCAGCCGTTCGATCTCGTCCACGCCGGGGAGCGAACGGGGAAGATCCGCCAGGGTCGCGGCGAGGGTTCCTTCCTCGTTGTAGCAGGGTATTTGAATGATCAGCTTCGTCATCACCCGAGTCGCGGCCTACGCAGCATAAAAAATCCGCTCTTGTGTAGGCCACCGGGGCGCGGGCGCGCCAGGAAAACTTTCTGCTAGAGCATATTCCACGTGAGTGGAAGCATGCGATAAGCCTGCGCAGGCCGAGAGCGGCCAAAGGCATAATCCAGGGCGATTCCATTTTATGGAATTCGCCCTAACGTCATGAAAAGGCGATTCCCCCTGGAGGGGCGCCGGCCGCCTTCGAGGCGGGTTTCACATCAAGGTGGTGTCGCCGTCGAAAGGCGTGGCGTACCAGGCCCCGGGCTCGTCCAGGCACTTCGAAAGGGTCCAGCCGACGGGCTTGTAATAGAAGGGCCAGGTTTCCACGGCCCTGACGAAGGGGCGCGCCGCCCGGGCGCGGCGGCGGAAGACGTCGGGCAGGCCGATCAATTCGAGGACATGGGCGCCCGCATCGATGGTGGCCTCGAAGGCGGCGCCGAGAAGGGACTCGAAGATGTCCGCGTCGTCCCCGGCGATAAGCACGTCGGCGATCTTGTAGCGCCTCAGGCCCACGGCTTCGGCGTCGGCGCGGATGAGGGCCATGTAGCCCAGAAGCTCTCCGCCTGAACGGTGGGTGAGCACCATGGTGTCGTTGGCCGCGAAGTGCCAGCGGATAGAGCGGGCGTCCCGGCAGGCCATGAAGCGGGGCTTGCCGGCGAGTTGGCGTTCCCACAGCCCGTCGAAGTCGGGGCCGACCCGGTCCATGGCCGTCAGCTCGATGGAAAGCGACGGCGCCTTGGGCCAGCGCGCCGCGATGCGGATGCCGGCATTCAGGAGCGGACCGCCGAGACCAGCCGAAAGGCCGGCCAGGTTTTGGCCCGCGCCCCTTTTCCTGAGGGCGGCGGCGACGAACCCGGGGCCGTCGGCGACCCAGTACCAGACCTTCCCGAATCCCGGCTGGGGCAGGCGTTGGGCGCCGTGGCGCTCGAATATGCGGCCCGTCGGCTTGACCCCGGTGGTGACGAACAACAAGTCCACGTTGGCCTGGTCGAAATAGGCCTGGGCCAGGCGCCCGCTCTCCTGCCGATGGGTTTGCTCCACCCCCCAGAGGGCGGCGTCCGCCGCGATGGCCGCGTGATGGCCCATGAAGTAGAGCATGGGGATGTTGCCGAAGAACCCCACCATGCGGCCTTCGTCCTCCAGCACCCATCCCAGCGACAGGGGCCTGGGGCTCGCCTCGAAGGCCGGGTTGGTTTTCCACAGGCGTTGCCAGAAGGCCTGGATGTCGGCCTCCCCGCTCGGCATCGCCAAGCCTACGCGTCTGAGCAGTTCCGCCGCCGCCGCGCCGTCCCCGAAGGTGGCCTCGCGCAGGGTGGCGGTCACTGGGCGGACCCGCGGGCGAAGAAATAACGGAGCTGCCGGGGGCTCCAGTTGGCGAGCAGGTGGTCGCGCCTGACGCCCATGGGGTCGGAGCCGGGGCCCATGGCGCCCCGTACCGTGGTCAGGAAGGAGCGGTATCCCTGGGCGGCGGCGATTCCCGGGTCCCGGTCGGGGAGGAAGTCCCGGCCCGGCCGGCCCCAGGGGCAGCAGAAATGCAGGCAGGGCCGCCCCAGGTTCTCCTCGATCACCTCCTTCGAGGTTTGCAGCTCGACGGCCACCTTGTCCGCATCCAGGTCGATCAGGCGGGCATGGTTCATGGTATGGGAGCCGATGGTCATGCCGGCCTCGGCCAGCGCCCGGCAATCGTCCCAATCCATGAACTCCACCAAGGTCTCGCCGTCCTCGAAGAATCCAAGCAACTGGTCGCGGTCACGGCCGGGGTCCGTGCCGATGTAGCCGGCGGCCAGGAAGAACGCCGCCGGCACGCCCCTCTCGGCGAGGATGGGGAGCGCATTGGTGGCGTTGTTCTTGAAGCCGTCGTCGAAGGTGACGCAGAAGTAGCGACCGCCAATGGGATCGCCCGAGGAAAGCAGGGCCAGGGCGTCGTCGATGGAGATGAAGTCGCCGAGGCCGGCCATGGTATCCAGGTGCCGGGCTAGCCCCCGCCGCTCGTCGTCGAACACGTGATGGTAAAAGGGAAAGCGGACCCACTGGCCGGGGGCCGCGCTCGAGGGCGCGAAGGAGAGCGCCGCCACAGCGCCGTCCCGGGCCAGGGTGCGGAGCCTTTCTCCCAGGGTGCGATTCCGGACGAAGTCCCGATAGCGTCTGATGGGCGGGGGGGGGCTCACGGGTTCCCGAAAATCCGCTCAAACAAGTAGTCGGCGAAAACCCGCGCGCCCTTTTCCGAATAGTGGATGGAGGTCTCGAAGAGTTCCTCCGGCTTGCCCTTGTAGCGCCTGATCATGTCCCGGGTGTCGATGACCTTGACGCCCAGCGGCCTCAGGTGCTCCGCCCCTTTCACCGAATAACCGGTGATGCGCCGCATGCCGGGGCCCTGGTCGCGGCCCGACTGGATAATGAAAATGAACTTCGCATCGTTCCGGCGTGCCAGGGCAACGAAGGAATCCAAGACCTTCAGGTAGTTCGTCAGGACATAAACGTCCGGCTTCTCCCCCGAATATGGGCCCGATTCGCCGGTTTTGAATATATTTTCCACGAAAGGAACCAAGTACTTCCTGAAAATTTTGAAGAGCAGGCTGTTCCTGTGCAGCCACGAGCTTGCGATGTAGTTGCTGGCGGGGACGCCGAACTTGCCCCCGACGACGAGCTTCTGGATGCCCGGCCCGGATGCCTTCAGGTAGAGGGCGTTGGTTTCCTCGTTGATGCCCGAATAGAGAAGCACGTAGTCCGGCTTCAGGACCGGGATCTCGCGCTTGGCCCGCTCATATGCGTGGGATAGGGACCACAGCACGACGCCGCCGTTCAACACCTGATGGGTCTGGCCGCCCAGCCTTTCGCGCAACCGCCGCTGCAACAAATAGGTCCACGTTTTCTCCGTCGGCAGGTTGTAGGAAAATGTCGTCGAGCCGCCGTAGGCGATCATCCTGAGGGCGCCTTTCGGTTTCGGCTCGATGACGTTCTCCCGATTGCGGAAAGCCCGGTCGTTGAGGCTGGTCAGGTGATTGTAGGTGTTGGGGGCGGGTATGTGGCCGAGGACCGGGTCGCCTGAGTAGATGCCGTAGCTTTTGCCCTTCACGCCGTAGACCATGCTCATCACGGCGCGGGCCGAGAACTCGGCCAGCACGATCAGGCCCGGCACCAGCAGAACCAGGAAAACGGCGAACAGCGTGACCTGCTTTTGGCTGTAACGGGGCTTGACTGGAGGGGAGGAGTCGGTGTGTTCGGACATTAGGTCACTATCGGGAAGGAATGAACCATTCGCGTGGGCGCTTGCGCCCGAACATGGCGCCGGCCGTCAGCATGAGGAGGCTCGCGGGAAATTTGAGCATGACACCCAGGGCCTTTCCAAGGTCTCCCCGCGAGCGGTAGGCGGAGATTGCTTCAAAATGTACCGCCGCGATGCGGAACCAGAGGCTGGCCAAACTCGATCCGGGACGGGAACGAAGCTCGGGCGCGTACTGGCCGGCGATCCTCAGGCAGCAGTCGAGCCGTTGCCCGGTCCGGCCGGTGATGCTGGTCCGCTGAATGTGGTAGCGCGAGAGGGCGTCCTCGAAGACCAGGAATCGGGTCCCCGGCTCCTTGAGCAGCGCCAGCCACATCTCGAAGTCCTGCGCCACCCCGAGTTTGGTGTCGAAGCCGCCGGCGTCCAGCACCTCGGCGCGAAGCGCAACGACCGCGCAAGTGGGCATGTAGCCCCGCTCATAGAGGGAGACATAGGGATCGCCACCGCCCGAGAAGCGTTTCGAACAGTCAATGATCGTCTCGGTGCCGTCCTGTTCGCGGCGGTAGTAGTTATGGGCGACCAGGACGTTGTCCGTGCCCTCCAGGTGCTCGAGGCTACGCTCCAGCTTTTCCGGCAGCCATTCGTCGTCGGCATCCAGGAAGGCGACGTAGCGGCAGGAGGCTTCCATGACCGCCTTGTTGCGGGCGGCGCCGGCGCCCTGGTGGTCTTGACGGTACACCTTCGTCTCTACGCCCAACATGTTCCCGGACATGGCCACGGCCGCCTCGTAGGTGCCGTCGTCGGAGCCGTCGTCGACGACGATCGCTTCCCGGGGCTTGGACGTCTGATGGGCGACGCTTTCCAGCGCCCGGCCGATGGTGGCCGCTGCCCTGTAGGCGGGCATGATGACGCTGACGTCGGCGAACTCAGGCGGCATCGGCGAGGTCCTCCATGCCCCCGGACGGGGGCCGCATGGAGAGCGGGCTCTCGACCAGCACGCGCACGGCCAGTTCCAGCATGAGCAGGGTGTAGAGCCGGAAACCGTGGCGATGGGGATCGCCGAGCAGGCGGTCGATGCCCTCGGCCGTCCACCAGCCCCGGTCCAGGGCCCGGCGGCCGCAGAGCAGGCGCCGCGCCATGGGCCCGAGCCCGGCCTCCATCCACGCCGGCACGGGCGAGGCGAATCCCCGCTTGGGCGCCTCGATCACGTCGGCCGGCAACAGGCGGGCGGCCATGGCGCGTTCCAGTCCCTTTTGCCGGCCCCCCGGGGTGCGGATCTCCGGCGGCACCGCCAGGGCGGCCTCCACCAGGGGATGATCGAGGAACGGCACCCTGCCTTCGACGCCGGCCGCCATGGTGGTGCGGTCGAGCAGGTGGAGAAGGTTGTCGGGAAGATAGGTAAGGAGGTCGGCGTAAAGGGCCGCCGATTGCGGGTGTCCCTCGAATTCGGCGAAGTACCCGGCCTGCGCCGCCGGCGGCGGGGCCTGGCGGTTGCCGATGAGGTCGCGCATGGGTTTGGGGAAGCAGGTCGAGTGGTCGTGAAGGTAACCGCCGCTCATGAACTTTTCGGACCTGGCCAGTTGCCAGGCGCGCATGGGCGAGAAGGCGCCGGCCAGGGGCTCGGCGAAGGTCCGGCGGAACCACTGGGGCAGGGCCAGATAGAGCCGCTCCACGGGGAGTTGGAAATAACGGCCGTAGCCGGCGAACAGCTCATCCCCGCCGGTCCCGTTCAGGACCACCTTCAGGCGGCTGCCGAGGGCCTCCTCGATCAGGACGTTGGGCAGCAGGGCGGCGTCGGCCAAGGGTTCCTCGCTCAGCCAGGCGAGGCGGGGCAGGTGGTCGCCGACGCCGAAAGCGGGCAGGTCGAGGACCTGGTGGCGGGTGCCGTAGCGTTCGGCGACGGCGGCGGCGAGGGGAGCTTCGTCGACGTTAGAGCCTTCGAAACGAACGGTGAAGGTCTGGATCGGGCGGTCGCTGAGCCCGGCCGCGAGGGCGACGATGAGGCCGGAATCGATGCCCCCGGAGAGGAGCGCCCCCACCGGCACGTCGCTGCGCAAGTGCAGGCGTAGGCTGTCGCGCAGGAGTTCGATGAGATATTCCGAAAGCTCCTCTTCTTCGCCCGGAAGGTCGTCTGCGGGCCTCGGCCGCCAGTAGCGGGTGAGAGCCGGCTCCCCGTCCCCGGCGACGCTCAGCATGCATCCCGGCGGCAGCTTGTTCACGCCCTTGAACAGGGTCTCCGGCGCGGGCACGTAGCCGTGGGCGAGATAGGAGGAGACGGCAGCCTCGTCGACGGCGGGATGGATGAGTCCCGAGGCGAAAAGGGCCTTGATTTCGGATGCGAAAAGGATGCCTCCCCCTCTGACCTTTGTCCAGTAAAGGGGCTTGATGCCCAGCCGGTCGCGGACCAGGGTCAGGCGATGGGGGTCCCTTTCGTAGAGGGCGAGGGCGAACATGCCCCTCAAGCGCTGCACGAAGCCGGGGCCATGGGTGCGGACCAGGGGCAGGACCGACTCCATGTCTCCCCGGGTCTGGAAGGGATAGTCGGGGAACTCCCGGCGCAGCTCCAGATAGTTGTAGATTTCCCCGTTGCCCATGAGGACCCGCTCGCCGTCGCCTTCCACGATAGGCTGGTCGCCGGTTTCCAGGTCGATGATGGCCAGGCGCCTGAATCCCGCCTGGTAGCGGCGATCGGGGCTGACATAGGAGCCCGCGCCGTCCGGGCCCCGATGGTCCATGATCGCGGTCATGGAGTCCAGGTCCGCCTCCACGGGCGGCGCGTTCCGGGGCAGGAACAGGCCGGCGATCCCGCACATGCTATACGGCCTCCACGGTGAGGGTGCCCTCCCAGGGCAAATCGGCGGTGACCGTGATCTCGATGGCCGTGGCCGGCGTTCCTTGTCCGTAGGCCCGCCAATGGGTCAGGGGGCGCAAGGAGCACTCGCCATCGAAACGAACCCGCCAGGCCGCGCCTTCCCTTTGGATCGTGACCGCGCCCTCGTCGAGGTCGGCGGCATGGGGGGTGACCAGGACGCGGGTGATCGCGCGCACGCCGGTCCGGCCTTCCACCCGATCCGCGATGGTGAAGTCCCGGCCGGAAAAACGCCAGCGCCGGGTCACGGCCCCGACGTGCCCGAGGCGGCCGTATCCGTGATGCGTGAGCCCGATCCCGTCCTCGAACCGGGTTACCTCGGGCGGCGGGCCGCCGAAACGCCGGCGGAACTCCTCATCGTAGTAGGGCTTGTTGGCGGGATAGGGGTCCAGGCCGTCGACGAGCAGGGTGTTATGGACGGCGCCGGAACGGTAGAGCGCCGCCTCCCCGGTCTCTCCATAGGCGCCGCGGCCCGGATCCACGAACAGCGGTTCGTTCCGGTAGTGTAATTCGAATCCGCCGCAGTCCTGGTGGCCGTGTCCGGGCATGGGGGACCACCCCCGGGGGGCGGCATGCCAGAGCCCGTGCCAGGGCCCGAAGCGGGCGCTCCACCAGCCGGCTTCGCCCAGCCCGGCCTCGTCCGCCTCGGGCCATGCGTCCCCGAGGCCCTCCAGGGCGTCCCGGTCCCGTTCAGGCAAAAGGCCGGTCCAGCCGCGCTCCGTGTCGCCCGTCAGTCCCTCCAGGAAAGGGGGCGGACAGTCGGGCGAAATTACCCCGACCAGGGGCATGCCGCCCG
>JADFTO010000309.1 GCA_022560215.1 Pseudomonadota bacterium
CTGAAAACCCTTCGCCAATACCAGACTTCGGCGCCCCGGCGCCGGGAAGGACACCCATGAGACTGATCCTCGCCTTTCTCGCCGTCGTCCTCGTTCCCGCCGGAGCGGTCCAGGCCGGCCATGAAAAAGTCCCGCCCATGGACATCAGCGACGCCGTTCTCGGCACGGGCGCCAGCGCGGTGCGCCACGCGCGGGTCACGGTCCACTACACGGGATGGCTCATGGACGGCAGCAAGTTCGATTCCAGCCGCGACAGGGGGGAGCCCTTCCGCTTCACCCTCGGCGCGGGCCAGGTCATCCGCGGCTGGGACCAGGGCGTGGATGGCATGAAAGTGGGGGGCCGGCGCATCCTGGTCATCCCGCCGGAGCTGGCCTACGGATCGCGGGGGTCGGGCAACGCCATCCCCCCCGGGGCGACGCTCAAGTTCGACATCGAGCTCCTCGCCGTCGAGCCGCCGGCCTACGCCAACATCGGTCCGGAGCGGCTCAAGGAGC
This sequence comes from Pseudomonadota bacterium, assembly GCA_022560215.1. Lineage (GTDB taxonomy): Bacteria > Pseudomonadota > Alphaproteobacteria > Rhodospirillales > 2-02-FULL-58-16 > JADFTO01. The sequence continues at coordinate 496 of JADFTO010000309.1, forward strand.
TCAAAGCGCGAGGGGCCGTGGTCGTGGACCTGCGCCGGCCCGACGAATGGGACGAGACCGGCATCATCGAAGGCAGCCGGCGCCTCACCGCCTTCGACGAAGGGGGCCGGTTCGTCCCCGGTTTCTCCGACAAGCTGGCCCGCATCGTGCCCAAGGACCGGGACCTGGTCCTGGTCTGCCAGCGTGGCAACCGCTCATCGGCCATCGCCAACTTGCTGACGGGCAAGCTCGGCTACACGAAGGTCCACAACCTCACCGAAGGCCTGGCCAAGTGGATCGCCGAGGGCAACCCGACGGTGAAATAGACCGAAATCCCGGCAGGCCGCCCGGGTTGAAAGGCGCCAGGGGAAGCCCGCTCTAGCCGGGCGCGGAGACAGGCGCGAGCAGGGCCAGGAAGGCGGCCACGAAGATCCATCTCGTCATGTCCGAAATATAGAAAACCTTGCCCGGTTTTTGAATACCCTTATTCTCGGCAACGGAGTACCCATTTTCGGGTTGGTTGAGTCCCATGATCGATCTCTACACCTGGTCCACGCCCAACGGGCGCAAGGTTTCCATCATGCTGGAGGAGCTGGGCCTGGACTACGCCGTCCGCCCCGTCGACATCGGTCGCGGCGAGCAGTTCGCGCCTGATTTCCTGGCCATTTCCCCCAACAACAAGATCCCGGCCATCGTCGATGCGGAGGGCCCCGGGGACGAGCCCATCTCCCTTTTCGAATCGGGGGCCATCCTGATCTACCTGGCGGAGAAGATGGGAGGCGCCTTCTATCCCGAGGCCCCCCGCGAGCGCCTGCTCACCATGCAGTGGCTGATGTTCCAGATGGGCAACGTCGGTCCCATGTTCGGCCAGGCCAACCACTTCCTCAAGTTCGCCAAGGAGGACGTGCCCTACGCCAAGAAACGCTACTGGGACGAGGCCCGCCGTCTCTATGGCGTCATGGACAAACGCCTGGATCAGGTCCCATACTTGGCGGGGGAGGACTACACCATCGCCGACATCGCCACCTACCCCTGGGCCGCCCGCCACCCCTATCACCGGGTGGAGATCGCCGAGTATCCCAACGTGGAGCGGTGGTTCGGGGCCATCGGGGAACGCCCGGCGGTGGCCCGCGGCATGGCGGTGCCGGAATGAGGAGAGGTCCATGAAAAAGACGAAGAAGAAGGCAAAGAAGAAGGCGGCGGCGAAGGAGACCACTGGTCTGTTGACCAAGGAGACGGTGAAACGGGTCGCCGCCGCCCTCGAGGCGGCGGGCCTGGAGGGCCGCATCGTCGAGCTGAAGGAAAAGGCGCGCACCGCCGAGGACGCCGCCAAGGCGCTGGGCGTGGAGCAGGGCTCGATCGTCAAGTCCCTGGTCTTCCTCATCGGCGAGCAGCCGGTCCTGGCCCTGGTGGCGGGGGACCACGAGTGCAGACCCGAGAATTTGCCCCGCGCCCTCAACCTGGAAGGCGACGTGCGCAAGGCCGACGCCGACGAGGTCCAGGCCGCCAGCGGCTTTTCCATCGGCGGCGTCGCCCCGGTGGGGCTGGCCCTGGAGTTGCCCATGGTCATCGACGTGAGCCTCAAGCGTTTCGAGACCCTTTACGCCGCCGCCGGCCACCCAGGCTGCGTCTTTTCCGCCTCGGTGACCGAGCTCAAGCGCCTGACCAAGGGCATCGTTTCCTACAACATCGCCCAGCCCCGTTAGTTCAATACGGAGGCGAGCAGAGCGGTTCAGGATTGATAGGAATCAATTTGATGGGAGCAGATCTGTTCATCCGGGCAGGCGCGGCGCGCCCAGCGATGCCGCAGCATCGGGTAAGCGTTGCAACGCACCCGGGGGACCGATCTGCCCCACCGGAGGCCGGGTTCTTTTGCCCCGTGGCGTCGTTACGCCCCTCATCCGATGCGCAAGCATCGCCTTTCGGAGCGTGCCTAGCCACGGGA
>JADFTO010000121.1 GCA_022560215.1 Pseudomonadota bacterium
GTGAGTCCGGATGCCCGCTTTGGCCGTAAGCGGTTTCCGCACTTTGGCACGGACCCACCCACGTTCGCGCCGGTCTTGCCCCGTCCGTGCGTTTGCGCCTACCTTCCAGCATGACCGTATCCGACAAATGGCAGTTCTGGATCGACCGTGGCGGCACCTTCACAGATGTGGTGGCGCGGCGAGGCGACGGCACCCTGATCACCCGCAAGCTGTTGTCGGAGAACCCGGAACGCTACCCGGACGCGGCGCTGGCCGGGATTCGTGAAATCCTGGGTGTGGATGGCGCCGACCCCATCCCCCACGGCGAAATCGAAGCGGTGAAGATGGGCACCACCGTCGCCACCAACGCCTTGCTTGAGCGCAAGGGCGAACCCGTGGTCCTGGTCATCACCAAGGGCTTCGGCGACGCGCTCCGTATCGCCTATCAAAACCGGCCGCACCTGTTCGACCGCCATATCATCTTGCCGGAACAGCTCTACCTCCGGGTGGTGGAGGTCGCGGAGCGCATCTCGGCCACCGGCGGGGAGCTGATCCCGCTCGATCTCAAAGGCGCCCGAGGTGGCCTCCAGGCGGCGTTCGATGCGGGCATCCGCGCCTGCGCCATCGTCTTCATGCATGCCTATCGCGAGCCCGGCCACGAGCAAGCGGTGGCGCGCCTCGCCCGGGAGGTGGGCTTCAGCCAGATCTCGGTCTCCCACCAGGTGAGTCCCTTGATGAAACTGGTCAGCCGCGGCGACACCACCGTGGCGGACGCTTATCTTTCCCCCATCATCGGGCGCTACGTCGACGGCATGGCGAAGGAACTGGGGCGGACCCGACTCATGTTCATGCGCTCAAATGGCGGGCTCACCGACGCCAGGCTCTTCCAGGGAAAGGACAGCATCCTGTCGGGACCCGCGGGCGGCGTGGTCGGCATGGTCGAAACCGCAAAAAGGTGCGGTTTCGGCAAGGTCATCGGGTTCGACATGGGGGGCACGTCCACCGATGTCTCCCATTACGACGGCGCCTTCGAGCGCACCCTCGAAACCCAGGTGGCGGGGGTCCGCCTGCGGGCGCCCATGATGCGCATCCACACGGTGGCCGCCGGCGGGGGATCCATTCTCAACTTCGACGGCTCCCGCTACCGGGTGGGGCCGAAATCCGCCGGCGCCGACCCCGGCCCCGCCTGCTACCGGCGCGGAGGTCCGCTCACCGTGACCGATTGCAACGTCATGCTGGGCAGGATCCAGCCGCGCTATTTCCCCCACGTCTTCGGCAAGGACGCCAACCAGTCCCTGGACGAGCATGTGGTGCGCGACCTCTTCGATGGCCTGGCCCGCCGCATCGATGACGAGACGGGCGACACCCGCACCCCCGAACAGGTGGCGGAAGGCTTCCTCAAGATTGCCGTGGAAAACATGGCCAACGCGATCAAGAAAATCTCCGTCCAGCGCGGATACGACATCACCGAATATACCCTAAACTGCTTCGGCGGCGCCGGCGGACAGCACGCCTGCCGGGTGGCCGACGCGCTCGCCATGAGCCGCGTCTTCATCCACCCCCTGGCCGGCGTCCTGTCCGCGTACGGAATGGGCCTCGCGGACAGGCGGGCCATGCGCGAACGCACCGTCGAGGCCCCCCTGGAAGCGGGCGTTACCGGTGAACTGGCCGGCCATCTGGACGGGCTTGAAGAAGACGCCCGCGCCGAACTGCGCGACCAGGGAGTCGATGAGGAAAACATCACCGTGCTGAGGAAGGTCCACCTGCGCTATGACGGAACCGACACCGCCCTGATCGTCGACCTGGCCGACCGCGCCCGCATGGTGGCCGACTTCGAGGCCGCCCATAAGCGGCGGTTCGGCTTTCTCATGGAGGAGCGCGGCCACGTGGCCGAGGCCGTTTCGGTGGAGGCGGTGTGCCCCACCGACGCCTTCGAGGACAAGGAAATCAAACCCATACCCGGCGTCGCGGGACTGAAGCCCCTGGCCACGGTGTTCATGGTTTCCGGCGCCAAGAGATCGAGAACCCCCCTCTATAACCGCGAGGCCCTGTTGCCCGGCGATGTTATCGAGGGCCCCGCGATCATCGTCGAGGCCAACGCGACCACCGTGGTGGAAGCCGGCTGGCGCGCGGAAATGGACCGCTTCGGGCCCCTGATCCTGACCCGCGTCCGGCCCCGGCCCGCGCTCCGGGCGGTGGGCACGGACGCCGACCCGGTGATGCTGGAAATCTTCAACAACCTGTTCATGTCCATCGCCGAACAGATGGGGGCGATCCTGGCCAACACCGCCCATTCCGTGAACATCAAGGAACGCCTGGATTTCTCCTGCGCCGTGTTCGACGTGGGCGGCAATCTGGTCGCCAACGCGCCCCACATTCCCGTGCATCTGGGGTCCATGGGGGAAAGCGTGCAGACGGTGATCAGGGAAAACCGGGACGCCATCAAGCCGGGAAACGTCTACGCCCTCAACGCGCCCTACAACGGCGGCACCCATCTGCCCGACATCACGGTCATCACCCCCGTTTTCGACGACTCGGGCGGCGACATTCTGTTTTTCATCGCCTCGCGCGGCCATCATGCCGACATCGGCGGCATCACCCCCGGTTCCATGCCGCCGGACAGCTCGACGGTTATGGAAGAAGGGGTCCTGATCGACAATTTCCTCCTGGTCGAGGAGGGACGCCTGCGCGAGTCCGAGCTCCTGGACCTGTTGGGGTCCGGGCCCTGGCCGGCGCGCAACACCGGCCAGAACCTGGCCGACCTGAGCGCCCAGATCGCCGCCAACGAAAAGGGCATCAGGGAACTCCGCAAGATGATCGGCCACTTCGGATTGGACGTGGTGCGGGCCTACATGGGACACGTCCAGGACAACGCCGAGGAATCCGTGCGCCGGGTCCTTGACGTGCTGGTGGAAGGCGACTCATCTTGCGAGATGGACGACGGCAGCGTCATCAAGGTTGCCATCACGATCGACAGGGAAGCCCGCCAGGCCACCATCGACTTCACCGGCACCTCCAAACAGCTGAAAACCAACTTCAACGCCCCCTTCTCCGTCACCCGGGCGGCGGTGCTTTACGTATTCCGCACCCTCGTCGACGACGACATTCCCCTCAACTCGGGCTGTCTCAAGCCCCTCCGCATCATCACGCCCGAGGGCTGCATGCTCAATCCCACATTCCCGGCCGCGGTGGTGGCGGGAAACGTGGAAACCTCGCAAGCGGTGGTCGATGTCCTTTACGGCGCCCTCGGCGTGATGGCGGCAAGCCAGGGAACCATGAACAACTTCACCTTCGGAAACGACGAATATCAATACTACGAGACCCTGTGCGGTGGTTCCGGCGCCGGGCGGGACTTCGACGGAACCGACGCCGTGCACACCCACATGACCAACACCCGCCTGACCGATCCGGAAGTCCTGGAATGGCGCTATCCCGTGCGGGTGGAGGAATTCTCCATTCGCAAGGAGAGCGGCGGGAAAGGCCGCCGCAAGGGGGGCGACGGCGTCGTCCGCCGCATCCGTTTCCTCGAGCCGATGACGGCGTCGATCCTGTCGAGCCACCGGCGCGTTCCCCCCCGCGGCATGAACGGCGGCAAGCCCGGGTCGCCGGGAAGAAACGCCGTCGAACGCAAGGACGGACTGGTCGAGGAACTGGGCGGCACCGACAAGACCACGATGCAGGCAGGCGACGTCTTCGTCATCGAGACTCCCGGCGGCGGCGGATACGGCAGGGCGAAAAAATCCCGGAAAGGAGCGTAGCCGGGACAACACTGGCGCTGTCCTATAATATCGGTAAATATTCGGTTAATACTTCCATTGTAGAGATATATTCACATATAATTCTTCACGACGTTTGTTTGACGCCTGATTGGAGTGCGTTTATACTCGCATGAGCTCGTCAAAGGACGCCCCCTGGCTTGCGGAGGTCATTTCATGAGCACTGCCCGCACCTCGGCCGTGATGGCGGTGGCCCTCTGTATCGCCGGCGCGGTCCCCGCCTTCGCCCAGACCCTGGAGGAGGAGCTGGCCAGGCTGCTCGTGGAGCATCCGCAGATCAGGGCGGCCCAAAAGGGGATCGAATCCACCCGCCTGGAAATTGAGAAGTCGAAGGCCGGGTACTACCCGACGGTGACGGTCGAGGCCGATTACGGCGCCGAGGTCATCGACAACCCGGCCGAGCGCGCCCTTCGGGCCAGGATAGGCGGCGGTCCCTCGTCACGCACGCCGTCGACGGCCCACCTGACGATCACCCAGAACCTGTACGACGGCAGCGCCACCGACTCCGCGGTCAGAACGGCGCGCCTGAACACGGCAGTGTCGGAAATCACGGCCCAATCAACCCGCCAGAACCTCATTTTCGAGGGGACGGCCGCCTACATCGACGTCCTGCGTCAGAAGCGGCTCATATCCCTCTCCCTCGTCAACGAACGCAACATCCAGCGCCAGCTCAACCTGGAGGACGAACGGGTGCAGCGGGGCGCCGGCATCACCGTCGACGTGCTGCAGGCGAAATCCCGGCTGCAACTGTCCAAGGAACGCCGGGTCACCTTCGAGGGGGCGCTGGTGGACGCCATAAGCCGCTACGCCCAGACTTTCAACCACGCCCCCGACATCGACGCCATGGTCGATCCGGTCCAGCCGGTGGAACTGATACCCAGCAAACTTGAAACGGCCATCGACATCGCCATCGAGGAAAACCCCGCCCTCGTCAACAGCGCCGCCACCATCGAGGTGGCCAGGGAAAGACGGCGCGCGGTAAAGGCGGAATACTTTCCGACCATGGACCTGGTCGGTTCCTGGAACTACGAAAAGCATAAGGGCGCCGTCGTCGGCACCCGGCGCGATTATTCCCTCCTGCTTTCGGGGACCTGGGACCTGTTTACCGGATTTACGACCCAGGCCAGCTTGGCCCAGGCGACCTTCGACTACCGCGCCAGCAAGGACAACCACGATTTCGTCTTCCGCAAGGTGGTGGAGCAGACGAAGCTGGCCTGGCAGGCGCTGATCACCATCCGCAGTCGCCTCGAGCTTCTCGAGAACGCCGTCAATATCGCTTCGGAAGTCTTCGAGTCCCGGAAAAAGCTGCGTGCCGCCGGCAAGGAAACCGTCATCAACGTGCTGGACGCGGAAAACGAGGTCAACAACACCCAAATCAATTTCACGTCGGCCGCCTACGACGAAAAAGTCGCCATTTATCAACTTCTTCTGGCCATGGGGCGGCTCAACGCCCGGTCCATGAACCTGGAATAGGCCCGGCGCGGGCGATAGCCTTCAGTGTCCGGTTGCGAATTCCGCGACGAGGAGTAAGTTATAAAAGGGGGTGCGATGCGCATCCCGGCGTCGCCTGGAAGCGGAAAAGACCCAAGCCATGCGTTTATCGGCACTCGTTGTCTCCTTGGCCCTTGGCGTCCTGTTGATCCCCGCCGGGCCGTCCCTGGCCGGGGAATCGAAAATCCTCGAATATGACGCCCAAGGCCGCGTCAAGGGGATCAAGCGGGTCGAAACCAAGGACGGCAGGCAAGATTACGGATTCCGGAAATTCGATCCGGAAAACAGCTTCGAGGAAGGGGAGCTCATCGTCATCAATCCGCCCAGGAACTTCCTGGGCACCATCCGGCTCATGGGTTTTTCCCTCATGGAACGGGTGCGGCTGACGGAACTGAACCTGGAGGTCCAGCGCCTCCGCATCCCGGCGGGCATGAATGTTCCGAGGGCGAGGACGCTCTTGCGCGGACGCTTTCCCGGGCTTTCCATCGACGCCAATCACGTCTTCGATCCCTCGGCGGGCGTATCGGAAAAGAGCGTCGCCCGCAATGCCATCGGCTGGCGCAAGGCGACTCCTAATTGCGGCGCCGGGGTCAAGCTCGGCATGGTGGACGCGGGCGTCGACCTCGAGCACCCGGCCCTCAAGGGCCAGAAGATCGTCTTCCGCTCCTTCCACAAGAAGGGCCGCAAGCCCGGCCCGAACGTTCACGGCACGGCGGTCGCGGCCATGCTGGTCGGCAAGCCCGAATGGGGCGGGCTGCTGCCCGGGGCCGAGCTCATGGCCGCCAACATGTTCGAGATCAACGAGTCGGGCCGCAAGGTCGGGAACGCCGTGGCCTTCCTGAAGGCCATCAACTGGATGGCCAAGGAGAAGGTCCACGTGGTCAACCTGAGCGTCGCCGGGGCCGACAACAAGGTCCTGCGCCGCGTCTTCAAGAGCGCGCAGAAGAAGGGGCTCGTCATGGTCGCCGCCGCGGGCAACTGGGGAAGGGGATCAAAACCCGCCTACCCCGCCGCCTACAAGGACGTGGTGGCGGTCACCGCTTTCGGCAGGGAGAAACTGGTTTACGCCCGTGCCAACAGGGGATCCTACATCGACTTCGCCGCCCCCGGCGTGCGCATCTACACCGCGGTCCCTGGCGGCGGCGGGCGCTTCCAGAGCGGAACCTCCTTCGCCACGCCTTATCTCTCCGCCCTCATCGGCTTGGAGGTCGCGCACAGGGGGAAAAAGAAATCGAGCGTCCTGCGCAGGATATTCCGTAAAAACACGACCGACATGGGGGCGCCGGGCAAGGACAAGGTCTTCGGGTGGGGGTTCGTGAACCTGCAGCCGAGATGCCCCGGCTAATCGCGGTGAAATCGCCCCGAACGCCGCCGCCCTAACCGTCCGGTCAATGCCTGGCGGGATGATAATCCCGGCTTCGCGTGGCGTGGTTGGCCTGGATCAACTCCGCGACACCATCAACGCCTTGTTCACCCGCTCGATCTGTTTTTCCACCGATATGTCCAGGATCGAGGTCAATTCCAGCTCGCGGTCCTCGAAGACGTCCCTGTCCTGGTAGCGTTTCCGCCAGTCCGCCACCACCTTGTCCCGCTCGCGCACCAGCTCTTCGATTTCGGGACGGAACAGGCGCACCATGTTGGTGATCCAGATATTGACCGGCCAGGACGGTTGCGCCATGTCCATCATGAAGCGGTCCAGCATGGCGATCACGTCCTCGGCCCCGTACCAGTTGTCGGCGGCAACCCAGCGGTTGGTGGTGAACAGGCAGATGGGATATCCGGCGCGGTTCATGGAAATGGCGATCAGATGACTGAGGGTGTCGTCCCGCTCCTTCATGAAGGTGGCCTCGGACTGTTCTATCGGCGTCAGCCCCTTGGGCATGCCCTTTTGGCGCAGGAAAGTGTGAAAGTGGCCGTGCTCATCGTCCCGATGGGAGTGGTAGTAGTACTGGGAATGGGTCTCGGGGTCGTGGACGTCGCCCGTCGGGTAGTGATCGTACTCATAGAAGGTGCCCTGCCCGCGGAGCACCTCGGCGACCACGTTGGTATCGCTCTTGGCGAGCACGCGGTAGCATTCGAGGACCCGTTCCCCGGCCGCGGCCATCGTCTCGAGCTCGCCGACCGGAAAATCCTTCAGTTTGACCATGCGCCCCACCCTACGTCCGTTTTGTGGGGCCGCAGGGGCGTTGCCGCCATCCGCCGATCCCACGGTTGTTTCAATGACCATTTTCTCCTTTCCGCGGGTGCCGTGTGAGTCGCCCGCAAACGGTTATCGGCTTTGATCCCCGTTAATCGACGGCCGCAACTTGACCTGGATCAATTCCGATCCGGCTTTTCGATCACAATTTGTTGAACCGGGATCGGTGAACGCGGAGGCGAACCGGCCCCTTATCGCCGGTCGGGCCCCCTGTGCGCCGACGACACGGGCGCCGTTTATGGGCCGGAATCCTCGCCCGGTCGGGCGCCGGCGGGTACTGTGCATGCTTCGAAGAGCAGAGGTGCCGCCATGGGTTTTTCCTTCGACCTGTTCTGGTCTTTCCGCAGCCCGTACTGTTACCTGTCCCTTGACCGCATCCTCGCCGTCGGCCGGGAATACGAGGTGGCGGTCAACGTGCGTCCGGTCTATCCCCTGGCCATCCGCAGCCCGGAATTCTTCGAACGCGTCCATCCGTCGTACCGTCCCTACCACCTTCTCGATTCACGGCGGGTGGCCGACCACCTGGGCGTTCCCTACCGCCGCCCGCTGCCCGACCCCATCGTCATGGACATGGAGACCAACGCCATCGCGCCCGACCAGCCCACCATCCACCGGCTGACGCGCCTGGGCATGGCGGCGGTGCTGGCGGGCCGCGGCCTGCCGTTCCTCGATCAGGTGTCGCGGATGCTCTGGGACGGGACGGTCGACGGCTGGGACCAGGGGACGCACCTGGCCGACGCGGTGGCCCGCGCCGGCCTCGATCTCGAGGTCCTGGATCGGCAGATCGCCGCCGATCCGGCCACGTACGACGCCGCCATGGAGGAGAACCAGGAGGCCCACGCCGCGGCCGGCCACTGGGGGGTGCCGACCACCGTTTTCGAGGGCGA
>JADFTO010000310.1 GCA_022560215.1 Pseudomonadota bacterium
CGTCGAGGCCCTGTTCGCCGGGCCTGCGGCGGCCGTCGACGCCATGCTCGAAGCCTGCCGGCGGGGGCCGTCGTCGGCCCAGGTCGCCCGCGTCCGGGCCCAGCCCGCCGACGCGCCCCCGGACGGGGCCGGATTCCGCTTCCGGCCGACGGCGTGACCGGCGGCGCTGAAAGGATATCAAACGTGCCTGACGCCCCGTCACCCATCCTCTGGCGTCCCGACCAGGCCCGCATCGAGGGCGCCAACATGACCCGCTTCATCGCCGCCGTGAACGAGCGCTGGGGGGAGGGGCTCGCCGATTCGGGCGCCCTCTACCGCTTTTCCATAGACGAGATGGAGAAGTTCTGGCTGAGCGTGCGAGAGGAATTCGGCCTGTTGGCGGAAACCTGGGGCGAGCGGGTCCTGGTGGACCCCGATAAGATGCCGGGCGCCAGGTGGTTCCCCGACGCGCGGCTGAACTTCGCCGAGAACCTGCTCCGTCGCCGGGACGACAGCGACGCCATTGTGTTCCGGGGGGAGGACAGGGTGAAACGGCGGCTTTCCTGGGCCGAGCTACAGGCCCAAGTCTCCGTCTTCGCCCGGGGCCTGAGCGACGCCGGCGTCGGCCAGGGGGACCGGGTCGCGGGCTACCTTCCCAACATGCCCGAAGCCGTCATCGCCATGCTGGCCACGGCGTCTCTCGGCGCCGCCTGGTCGTCCGCCTCGCCCGATTTCGGGGTCCGGGGCGTGCTCGACCGCTTCGGCCAGATCGAGCCCAAGGTTCTCTTCGCGGCCGATGGCTATTTCTATAACGGCCGGACTTACGACACCCTGCCCAAGCTGGGCGAGATCGCTCAGGCCCTGCCGTCGGTTTCCCGGGTCGTGGTGGTCCCCTATACCCGGGACGATCCCGACATCGCCGGAATACCCAACGCCGTCATGGTCCGGGACTTCTTAGGATCCCATCGGCCGGGCGACATCGACTTCGTCCAGGTGCCCTTCGATCAACCGCTCTACATCCTCTTTACGTCGGGGACCACGGGGGTGCCCAAGTGCATCGTCCACGGGGTCGGCGGCACCCTCTTGCAGCACACCCGGGAACACCGGCTGCAATGCGACATCAAGCCCGGCGACCGGATGTTCCACTTCACCACCTTGGGCTGGATGATGTGGAACTGGCTGGTTTCGGCGCTGGCTTCGGAGGCCACGATCCTGCTCTACGACGGCTCGCCCTTCCATCCCGACGGCAACGCGCTCTTCGATTACGCCGACGCCGAAGACATGACCCTGATGGGGATCTCGGCCAGGTACCTGGGCGCCCTGGAGAAGGCGGGCGTGCACCCCGCGGAAACCCACGAGCTGACGAGCCTCAGGACCATGACGTCGACGGGATCGCCGCTGGCCCCGGAGGGCTTCAAATACGTCTACGACAGGATCAAGACGGATATTCACCTGGCGTCCATCACCGGGGGCACGGACATCATCGGCTGCTTCGCCGCCGGGGATGCGACGATCCCTGTCCGCGCCGGCGAAATCCAGGCCCGGGCGCTGGGCATGGCCGTCGACGTCTTCGACGACGACGGCAACCCGGTCGCCGGAGAGAAGGGCGAGCTGGTCTGCACCAAGCCCTTCCCGTCGCTCCCCGTCGGCTTCTGGAACGACCCCGACGGCAGCCGCTACCACGCCGCCTATTTCGAGAAGTTTGAGAACGTCTGGTGGCATGGCGATTACGTGGAGCTCACCGAAAGCGGCGGCCTGATCGTCTACGGCCGCTCCGACGCCACGCTGAACCCGGGCGGCGTGCGCATCGGCACGGCCGAGATCTACCGCCAGGTGGAAGCCATGGACGAGGTTACGGAAGCCATCGTCATCGGGCAAGATTGGGAGGGCGACACCCGGGTCGTGCTGTTCGTGCTCCTGGCGGGCGGCGCGGCGCTGGACGGCGGCCTCGGGGACCGAATCAAGGCCAGGATCCGCGACAACTGCTCGCCCCACCACGTGCCGGCGAAGATCGTGCCTGTCGCCGACATCCCGCGCACCAAGAGCGGCAAGATCACCGAGCTCGCGGTTCGCGACGTGGTCCACGGGCGCCCGGTGAAGAACATGGAGGCCCTCGACAACCCCGAAGCCCTGGAGCTGTTCCGGGACCTGCCCGAATTGAAGACCTAAGCGGCGGGGGACCTCATCCCAAAGGGCGTTGAGCTTGACTCATCGCCCTTTGGCAAGCGCGACCGCGCGCCGGCGCTTATGCGCCGTGAGCCTGCGTGGCGCTTGAACGCCCTCAAAAAAGCTTCCCGCCTCAGATGTCGGCGTAGCAGTGGGTCTCGGCGCGGGCGCCGGGGTGGGTGAGGGCTCCCTTGTTGGCGCCGCCGACTCCTTGGGCGTATTTCCACAGTGCGCCGGACTGGTAATCGGTCTTTC
>JADFTO010000311.1 GCA_022560215.1 Pseudomonadota bacterium
ACTCCTTTAGAAAAATTAGCCTCGAAAAATCGCCGTCAACCCGGCTGACGCCGCTCGCACCGATCAAACCCGATGGCTGTCATGAATAATATGGGCTAGAGCGAATTCCATTCAAATGGAACTCGCTCTAGGTATTTGCCTCTGGCCGCTCTCGGCCTGCGCCGGCTTATCGCATGTTTCCACTAAGGTGGAAAATGCTCTTGGCCTTTTTTGCCTGGCGAGGCTCAGTCCAGGCCGCGCGAGCCCATCTTGAGGAATTTTTCGCGCCGCCGCGCCTTGAGCTTGCCGCCCTTCACGGCCGAGAGCTTGTCGAGGGCCCGCTCGACGGCGTCGCCGACGGCCGAGATGGCGACCTCGGGCAGGCGGTGCGCGCCGCCCAGCGGCTCGGGAATCACCTCGTCGATGACGCCCAGCTCTTGCAGGTCCCCGGCCGTCAGTTTCAGGGCCTCCGCCGCGTCCTTGGCCCGCTCTGCGCTGCGCCACAGGATGGACGCGCATCCCTCCGGCGAGATCACCGAATAGATTGAGTGTTCGAGCATGATGACCGTGTTGGCGGCGGCCAGCGCGATGGCGCCGCCCGACCCCCCCTCGCCGATGATCACGCTGACCAGGGGGACCCGCAAGGAAAGGCAGGTCTCTATGCTCCTGGCGATGGCCTCGGCCTGTCCGCGGGCCTCGGCGTCGATGCCGGGATAGGCCCCGGGCGTGTCCACCAGGGTGAGGACGGGCAGTCCGAAACGGTCGGCCAGGGACATCAGGCGCTGCGCCTTGCGGTAGCCCTCGGGCCGCGCCATGCCGAAGTTGTGATGCAGCCGCTCTTCGGTATCGCCCCCTTTCTCGTTGCCGATGACGACGATGGTCCTGCCCCGGAACCGGCCCAGGCCGCCGACGATGGCGGCATCGTCGGCGAAGGTCCGGTCCCCGGCAAGGGGCATGAAGCCGTCCACCATGCCGGCGACGAAAGCGAGGGCATGGGGGCGGTCGGGGTGGCGGGCCACCTGGGTCTTCTGCCAGGGGGTGAGCTTGGAATAGGTCTGGCGGAGCAGCTTGTCCGCCTTGTCCTGGAGGCGGGCCACCTCATCGGCGATGTTGACCCCGTCCGCGTCGCCCAGGTGACGCAGCTCCTCGATCTTTCCCTCCAATTCGGCGATGGGCTTCTCGAAGTCCAGGTAGTTATGCATGGCGCCTTCCTAACACGGGGGATCGCTCTCCAGTACCCTCGAGGGGACTAGCTGGGGCCGCCTGTCGCGGACTTCCCGGCCGGGCCGGCCGGAAAGGCCGGGTCAGGCGTCACGGGCGGCGATTTGCTCCGCCTTCTTGACCAGCACCTGGGCCTGCTTGATGGAGGCGATGTCGATCAGCCTGCCGTCCAGGGCCACCGCTCCCTGGCCCTCCTTCTGGGCTTTCTCCATGGCTTCGAGGACGCGATTGGCCTGGGTGATTTCCTTCTCGCTGGGGGTGAACATCTCGTTGGCGAGGTCCACCTGGCTCGGGTGTATGGCCCATTTGCCCTCGCAGCCCAGCACCGCGGAGCGGCTGGCGTTGGCCTTGTAGCCCTCGGGGTCCGAGAAATCGCCGAAGGGCCCGTCCACGGGACGCAGGCCGTGGGCCCTGGCCGCCACCACCATGCGGGCCACGGCGTAATGCCACATGTCGCCCCAGTGGACCTGGCGGGCGCCGTCCTGGTCGGCATCGGTGAGCACGGCGTAATCGCGGTTGGGGCCGCCGATGACGGTGGTCCTGGCCTTGGTCGAGGCGGCGTAGTCGGCGACCCCGAAGTGAAGGGTCTCGTTGCGCCGGCTGGCGGCGGCGATCTCATGGACGTTTTCCATGCCCAGCGCGGTTTCGATGATCATCTCGAAGCCGATGCGCTTTTTATATCCCTTGGCGGCCTCGATCTGGGTGACCAGCATGTCCAGCGCGTAGATGTCGGCGGCCGTTCCCGCCTTGGGGATCATGATCAGGTCCAGCTTGTCGACCGCCTGTTCCAGCACGTCGACCACGTCCCGGTACATGTAGTGGGTGTCCAGGCCGTTGATGCGCATGGAAATGGTGTTGCCGCTCCAGTCCAGGTCGTTCAGGGCCTCGATGACGTTCTTGCGGGCCTGCTCCTTGTCGGGGGGCGCGACGGCGTCCTCCAGGTCGAGGAAAACCACGTCCGCCTTGCTGCTCGCGGCCTTCTCGATGAACTTCGTGTTGGAACCCGGGACCGCCAGTTCCGACCGGTTGAGGCGCGCGGGACAGGGCTCGATGATGGTGAAACTCATGGATTAAGTCCTTTGCCGGCTAAGGAAATCGGGGCTGGGGTCTTATAGATAAGCTCGCCGCCCGCTCCAAGGGTTATTCCGATTTAAGGGGAAGGGCTGGCGTGGTTTCGCCGG
>JADFTO010000122.1 GCA_022560215.1 Pseudomonadota bacterium
CCTTGCCCGCCGGCGAAAAGGCTCGCATCGAAACCTGGCGCGTCCTGAACGTCTACGATTACGGGGGCAACCCGACGGTCAGGGGATACCATGTGAATCCGGACGCGCCCCGCTTCGTCCATCCCCTGGTCATCGTACACCCGGTGACGGGAGAGCGGCTGCTGTTTGCCAACCGGCTCATGAGCGTCCGCATCGAGGGGCTGGACAGGGATGAAAGCGACCGCGTTCTCACCCGCCTGTTCGATCACGCCGAGCAGTCCCGCTTCATCTTCGAGCACGCCTGGAAGGCGGGCGACCTGGTGATGTGGGACAACCTCGCCGTCATGCACGCGCGCACGGACTTCGATCCGGCCGAAGGCAGGGTATTGAGGCGGGTCGCCGTCAAGGGCCCGCGCCCCTTGGGCGTCGATGGCCGCGGATGAAACCTTCGTCGTCGTCGGCGCCGGCCATGCCGGGGGGCGGGCCGTCGAGGCCATGCGCGGCGCCGGCTTCGATGGCAGGATCGTCCTCGCCGGGGCCGAATCCCACCTTCCCTACGAACGCCCGCCCTTGTCCAAGGAAGTGCTGGCCAAGGACAAGGACCTGGCGTACTGCCTCACCAATTCGGAAGACTGGTACGCGGACAACCGGATCGAGGTGATGCTCGGCGATCCGGTCCGGGCCCTGGACCCCGGCCGCCGCCGGGTGGTCCTCGATAGCGGCCGCGAGGTCGCCTATTCCCGGCTCCTGCTGGCCACGGGCGCCCGCGTCCGCCGCTTAGGCCTGCCGGGGGACGATCTCGCCGGCGTCCATTACCTGCGCGCCATCGACGACGCGCTGGCCCTGCGCGCGGACTTGCGGGAAGGGGCCAGGATCGTGGTCGTCGGCGGCGGGTTCATCGGCCTGGAGGTGGCGGCGAGTGCTCGCTTGCGGGGATGCCGCGTCACCGTGCTCGAATCCATGCCGGCCCTGCTCGGACGGGTGGCGGCGCCCGGGATTGCCGAGCACGTGGAAGGCGTCCACCGGCGGAACGGGGTCGATGTCAGGACGGGCGTGACGGTCACGGCACTCGAGGGCGGCCCCCGGGTGGAGCGGGTGGTGTTGGCGAACGGCGAGGTCTTGGCAGCCGACGCCGTGGTCGTCGGCATCGGGGTCGTCCCCAACGTTGAACTGGCCGCCGCCGCCGGCATCGAGACCGACAACGGCGTTCTGGTCGATGAGTTCTGCCGCGCCTCGGCCCCGGACGTCTATGCCGCCGGCGACGTCACCAACCATTACAACCCGCTGTTGGGGAAAAGGATGCGCCTGGAATCCTGGCAAAACGCCCAGAACCAGGCCATAGCCGCGGCCAAGGTCATGTGCGGCGCCGAGGCGCCGTTCGCCGAGGTGCCGTGGCTGTGGTCGGACCAGTTCGACCTCAACCTGCAAATCGCCGGCGCGGGCATGGAAGCCGACGAGACCGTCAGCCGGGAAAACGCGGACGGCTTCATCGTCTTCCAGCGCGCCGGCGGCAGGCTGATCGGCGCCATCGCCGTCAACCGGCCCCGCGACATGCGGGCCGCCAGGACCCTGATCGCCAAGCGCCCGGACGTGCCCGCGGCCGACCTCGCCGATCCATCCATTCCCTTGCGCAAGCTGATAGGATAGGGACGCCGGCCGCCGCGACGGTTGGCATATGCATGGGTTTCAACTTTCCAGGAGCGCCCCTTAAAATGAGATACGCCCTAGGCGACGTGCAACCGGCCTACGAAGGAGACGAATACTGGATCGCGGCCAGCGCCGACGTGATCGGAGATGTCAAGCTGGCGAACAACGTCAGCATCTGGTGGAACGCGGTTCTGCGCGGCGACAACGAACCCATTGTCATCGGCGAGAATTCCAACGTTCAGGACGGTTGCGTGCTGCACACCGATCCGGGATTTCCCCTGACCGTCGGCAGCCACGTTTCGGTCGGCCACATGACCATGCTGCATGGCTGCGTCATAGGGGACGGCAGCCTTGTCGGCATCGGCAGCATCGTTCTGAACGGCGCCAGGATCGGAAAGAACTGCCTGATCGGCGCCAACACGCTGATAACCGAGGGAAAGGAAATCCCGGACAATTCCCTCGTCATGGGATCCCCCGGCAAGGTGGTCCGGGAGGTGACGCCCGAAATGGAAGAGAGCCTGAAAACCACGTGCGACGGATATGTGACGCGATGGAAACGCTACGCCAGTGTATTGCGCCCCCTTGATTGAGCGTTGAATTAGGGCGTCGGAGGCATCAGGATCGAACCCCCCGCGGGCGGAGAGGCCGGCCTGTTCAACGGGGCGAAAAGACTCTACATTCTTGGCGCCCGTCCGGGCGCCTTCATGACTTCAGGCCGTTCAAAGGGTTAGACCCGCCATGTCCACCACGAACGCCCGCCTGTCGCTCGGGTTTTCCTGTATCGGGCACACCTATTCCCACCTTTTCGGGCCCATCTTCTACGTCGTCGCCCTGACCCTGGAGAAGGACCTGGGGCTCACCCACGGCGGCGTGATCGTCCTGATCGTCGCCGGCAACATGCTGTTCGGGCTGGCGGCGCCGCTTGCCGGATGGCTCAGCGACCGCTGGAGCGCCACCGGCATGATCGGCGTCTTCTTCATCGGCACCGGGGCCTCCATGGTGATGACCGGATTGTCGGACTCAAGCACCGGGATCGCCCTCTGGCTGGCGGCGACGGGGACATTCGCCTCCATCTACCATCCGGTCGGCTTCGCCTGGCTGATCCGCAACGCGGTCAACAAGGGCGCGGCGCTCGGCTTCAACGGCCTGTTCGGCGGTTTAGGCCCGGCCGTCGCCGCGCTTAGCGCCGGCGCGCTGATCGACATTTACGGATGGCGGGCGGCCTTCATCATTCCGGGCGCCGTGGTGCTGGCCACGGGCGCGCTCTACTGGGGGTTGATCGCCCGCGGCCTCATCGTCGAGACCAAGACCGACCTCATGCCCATGCCGTCGGTCTCCGGCTCCGACAGGGTCCGGGTCTTCGTGGTGCTGGCCGTGACCATGCTCGGCACCGGCCTCATCTACCAGGCGACGCAGGCGGCCATGCCCAAGCTGTTCTCGGAGCGCCTGGCGGACTGGATCGGCGGCGGCGTGTTGGGGGTCTCGAGCGTGGTGGCGGTGGTCTACGTGGCCGGCGGCCTGATGCAGGTCGTCGGCGGCCGCCTGGCCGACATCTACCCCCTGAAGACCGTTTATCTTTGCGCCTTCCTGCTCCAGGTCCCGTTCCTGTTCCTGGCCGGCAGCCTGGGCGGCCCGGTCCTGGTGGTGGTGGTCCTGATCATGGTCTCCATCAACACGGGCTCCACGCCGACGGAAAACGTCCTCGTCGCCCGTTACGCCCCGGCCCGCTGGCGGAGCCTGGCCTTCGGCCTGAAGTTCGTCCTGGCGCTCGGCGTCAGCGGGCTCGGCGTGCTCCTGGAAGGGACCTTCTACGACCTCACCGGCGGATTCTATTGGGTGTTCACCCTGCTCGCGGCAATCGCCGCCGTGGCGCTGGCCATCGCCACGCTGCTGCCTTCGGAAAAGCTGCATGCGGCCCGGGCCGCCGCCGGATAGCGCTCTAGGGAACATGACCGGCCCCATCACCTCGGTCTACTTCCGCCACCCCGACGGCAACCTGATCGAGGTTTCCAACTACGATTAGAAGGGCCGCACCCCGGCGGGGCAGGGCGGAGCGGCAAAAAACCGTCCCGGCGTGTGATCGCGGTCACTTACGCCGCCGCCCGTTTCGGCTAATTTTCCCCCTCGACATTCACGGGGGGTGACCGCCCCCAAATCACAAAGCGACGGCGGGCGGTCCCGTTTCCCACGAAAGGGCAAACCATCGGAAACGATGGGACGCAAAACCACCGGCCTAAGGCCTTCGGCTAGGGCGGCGGGGTTACCGAAAGGAGAAACGCAATGTTCTACGCATTCAAAGACTCTGTTCACAAGTTCTGGGACGTTTGGAGCGGCCTGTTCGAGCCCCTCCCTTACGGCGATCCGCATATCGCCTCCGGCGCCTTGTTCGTGGTCTTCATCGTCCTCATCAAGTTGATCGTCGAGCGGGGGATGCCGTCATGACGGTGCCCGAGAGCGTGTTCGAACGGCGCCGTCACGAGCGCTATCCCCTCATGATGGAGGCCGGTGTCCTGATCGGAGGAGAGGCCCTTGGCGCCGTGATCATCGATCTTTCGGCCGGCGGCGCCAAGCTGCGCCTGAGAGGGACCGAGGATATCCAATCCTATGATCCGGCCGATTCCATCGAATTGCACATTCCCAAGTTCGGGGGATTCGAGGGCAAGATCGTGTGGAAGGATGACGACTACGTCGGAATCATGTTCAACGAAGACCACAAGACGCTGGTGAACCTCATCCTGGATAGCGCCCGGCGAGCATGATCCTCAGTTCTTGAACACGGCCTTGCAGATGTCGCCCCTGGAGATGGTGCCGAGCAGCTTGCCGTTCTTGACCACCGGCAAGCGCCGCATCTTCTTGATGGCCATGGTGGAGGCGGCCTTCAGGACGTTGTCGTCCGGATCGATGGTGACCGCCACCTTGACCAGGTGATCGTCGATTTTCTCGCGGCCCAGTTCGGCGCCCTTTTTGGTGAAAATCTCGTGGGAATCCTGGATGCCCCCGCTGCTCGCCATGATCTCGGAAATATCGGGCAGGACCTTGGCCATCATGTCGCCTTCGGACAGCACGCCGATGAAATTGTTCTCGTCGTCCACCACGAACAATCCGCTGGCGTTGGACATGGCGGCCAGCTCGGCGGCTTCCGCCATGGTGGATCCGCTGGTGATGCGGATGGAATTGATGTTCAGGATTTCGCGGATCTTCATCTGGGGTGACCTCCCTCGTAAACTGCATCGACGCCGCCGGTTTCGTGTTTGCGCATCACCCGAAAACCAGGGAGTCGTCTAAAACCAAGGCGTCCCGGGGACCGTCGCGCCGATCCTAGAATTCCATGAAAACCGACGACTTGGAACCGGAAAAACCGTAAATGACGAATTTTTCGGTCTTCTCGCCGGGCATCCCGGGACTGCCCGCCGGCATCCCGGGCAGGGCGATGCCCTTGATGCCGGGCCGTTCGGAAAGCATGCGCCTTGTAGCCTCGATGGGAACGTGGCCCTCGACGACGTAGCGCCCGATGATGGCGGTATGGCAGGACCAGAGATCCTCAGGCACGCCATGGTATTCCTTTACCGGCGTCACGTCCTCCAGGTCGCGGACGCGGACGTCGAAGCCGCCTTTCCGCATATATCCCACCCACATGTGGCAGCACCCGCAGGCGGGGGACTTGAAGACGACCACCTTGGTCGCGGCGGCCGACGCCGGGGACTGAAGCACGGCAAGGGCGAACAGCGCCAAGAACAATGAATTACGCATTTCCTAATCTCCCCAGTTGTCACCATCGGAAGGCCGCAACTATATCGTCCCGGCCGATGGCGCTCTTTGATGTCGATCAACTTTCCGGGCCGCCAGACAACTCTTGCGGCGTGGGGACGATAGGTCCAGTCTCTATTATGGTCGATGGCGGTTTGGCGACGATGCCCCGAGCCCCCACTGGAGGTCATATTCCCATGCCGGCCGAGAACATCCGCCCCCCTGCCCCCGACGGCACCACGGACTGGGAAGCGGTGTTCGAGGACCAGGAGACGGGCCTCATTCCCCTGATCGGCCAGGCGCAGTCGACGGAAGCCCTGAGGGCCTGCACCATCGTTGCCTTGGGCAAGCTCCTCGTGCGCAAGAACGACCACGCGGCGATTGAAAGACTCACCCGGGAAGTGGACAGAATCATCGCCGAGGGCGGAGAGGGGGCGGCCGGGCTTGACGAGTCGAAGGACGCCATCACGGCCCTGTTGCGCTGGATCAAGGAGAGCAAGAAGAAACAAGCCGCCATCTACGTGACGAGCAAGAGGGCGGATAAGGGAGGAGACCGGCGCGCCGCCGGTCACGGCACAGATACCATTGGCGGGGCGCCGGCCAGTGTGGCGACGGGCGCCGGTTTTGGGGCGGGGGCCGGGGACTCCTTACGCCGCCGGCGGTTCCTCTACGCCGCGTCGGCGGCGCTGGTCGTCGGATTGACGATCCTTGTTCTGGTGCTCGTCTCTGAGCCGGACACCAAAACCGACGGCGTGAAAGAGGCCGCATGGGTCCGAGACTACGTCACGGCCCACCTTCCCGACGAGACGTGGGAGCTGGCCTCTGTCAGGCCGACGGAAGAGTCCAAGATCGCCCTTGAGGTCCTGATCACGGACCCCCGCCACGTGGAGATCATCAAGGGGGTGACACGGATGGCCCGGGTCGAGTTCTTGAACAACGTCTGTCCGCCGCAAGATTCCGGCGTCATGTTCGTTATCGAGAACGGGTGGAACCTATGGGTCACCCTGAAGACCGGGGACGAGCTCCTCACCGGCGGCACCTGTCATTACTGACGGGAACCCGGCCACGCCGTTGCCCGAAGAGGCGTGGTCGGGCATAGTTGTCCGGGTTTCATAAGGATCGGAGCATGGAAAGCTTTCAGCTGGCGCTGATGATCATCGCCTTGGTGGCGACGCTTGCCGTGGTGGTCGTCGGCGTGGTGTCGTTCGCCACCCACGGCGAGTGGTACATCAAGCACGCCAACCAACTGATGCGCGCCCGCGTGATCTTCCAGGGGATCGTGCTCGCCGTGATCGCCGTCGTCGCCTGGATATTCTGGATCTCCGGCCCTTCTTGACGCGAGGCGGTGTGGCGCCAACGACTCCACCGATCGCCCGTCCCCCGGGCGGGGGCCCATATGCAGGACCCCAACCAGGCTATTCCTTCATGAGGTGCGGCCCGTACTTTCCAGCTCCGCCAGGCGGTCCTCCATGGTTTTGGTGATGGCCTCCTTGATCTCCGGGTCGGCCCTGAGGAGACGGTGGAAATTCTCCACGCTCAGGACCATGAGCTGACATTCGGTGACGGTGGTGACCGTGGCGGTGCGCTTGCAGTCCTTGAGCAGGGCGATCTCGCCGAAGAAATCGCCGCTGCCGAGGCGCACCGGATGGTTCGGGATATCGACCTCGACGGCGCCGGTGGAGATGAAATACATGGCGTCGCCGGGATCGCCCTTATGGACCACCAGCTCGCCGGGCAGCACCAGGCGGGGCTTGAGCAGGGCGGCGATCTCGTTGATCCGCGCCTCATCCAGATCGGCGAAGAACGGCACCTTGCCGACCAGCTTGTTGGGCTCGAGGCCGAGGTCCAGGGTCGGGCGTTCATCGAGCGCCCGCTTGCGCTCGTCGAGGGCGCCCTTGAGGTCCGAATAGACCTCGTGGCTGATCACCGCCTGACCGACCATGGCGCCGTAGTTGGCGGCCTCGAGGCGAAGGGCGACGCGCTCCAGCAGGCGCGATTGCAGGTTCTCGGCATATTCGGGATATTGCAATCTGAGCCCCTCAAGCTGCTGATCGGTGGCCATCAGCCGCGCCTCGAGCAATTCGTCGAGGGCCTCGCCGGTCTTGGCTCCGAACAGCGCGGTGATCTTGTCCGCCGCGTGGGTCCGTATTTCGCGGATCGCCGTGGCCGTCGCCATGAGCATATCGAGGCGGTCGGCGAGCGCCGCCGCCAGGGGACCGGTCATGTTAACATGGCGCTGCAGGCCGAGGGCGGCGCGGAAGCCGCGCGAGAAGCCCAGGGACTTGTCGACCGCGGCGTCATAGCCCTCGACGCCGCCGATCTTGACGCCGTCCATGATGCTGTCCGCCTGGGCGAACAACCGCCGGGCGACGGTTGGCCCAATGAAGCCCTGGCTGAACTGCTGCAGGTAGAGACCGCGCTCATCGTTGACCAGGGATGTCAGACCGGTGCGCAGCCGGTCGGCTTCGGAAAGGCTCTCGGCGTCGGCGCGCTCGGCCTCGATGCTTGCCAGGCGGTCGTCGTAGTGCCCGGCGATGGACTGGGCGATGTCCGGCTCGATCCGGTAATCCCGCGCCACGTCCTGTATTTCGTCGCGCACTTCGGAGAGCGCCTTGGCGAGCACCCGGTTGCGCACGTCGAGATCGGCGGCCGACAGCTTGTCGAGGCCGAGCCAGGCCATCAGCGGACCCATGGTGGGGGCGTTGACGAACAGGGTGAACAGCACGAAGCCGGTCACCATCATCACGACGAAGCTGCGTATATCCTCGGGAATCGCATCATTTTCGTAGATCGCCAGGGCCAAGGCCA
>JADFTO010000312.1 GCA_022560215.1 Pseudomonadota bacterium
ACTCTAGCCAGTGAAATGGGCGCCTTGCAGGAAAGGATCACTTCAACTAAAAAAGGATCTATTACCTCGCTTCAGGCCATTTATGTACCGGCGGATGACTATACCGACCCAGCGCCAGTTACTACGTTTGCCCATTTGGACTCAACAATTGTTTTAGAAAGATCAATTTCTGAGCAGGGTCTCTACCCAGCTGTAGACCCCCTATCCTCCACCTCAAGAGCCATGGATCCAAAACTTGTGGCTAAGGATCACTACGAAGTAACTGCAAGAGTACAGAAAGTACTTCAAACTTTACTTTGATATTTGCAAACAGTATGCGCCTTGAATGGATATAACGGTAAAAGCATGACCTACCTCATCCAGGGCGAGACGGGCGTCTGGGAAGCCGTGATCGGCCTCGAGGTCCACGCCCAGATCCAGTCCCGGGCCAAGCTGTTCTCGGGCGCCGCCACCGATTTTGGCGCCGAGCCCAATACCCAGGTCTCCCTGGTGGACGCGGCCATGCCCGGGATGCTGCCGGTGATCAACGGCTTCTGCGTCGAGCAGGCGGTGCGCACGGGCCTTGCCCTGAAGGCGAAGATCAACCTTACGTCCGTGTTCGAGCGCAAGAACTACTTCTATCCCGACCTGCCGCCCGGCTACCAGATATCCCAATACCAGCAACCCCTCTTCGGCGAGGGGACGATGTTTTTGGACATGCCCGGCGGGGCCACGCGAGCCATCGGCATCGAGCGCCTGCACATGGAACAGGACGCGGGCAAGTCCCTCCACGACCAGGACCCGGGGCGCACCTTCGTCGACCTCAACCGGGCCGGCGTGGCGCTGATGGAGATCGTGTCGAAACCCGACCTCAGGGGGCCCGAGGAAGCGGGCGCTTACTTACGCAAGCTGCGCTCCCTGCTGCGCTATCTCGGCACCTGCGACGGCAACATGGAGCAAGGGTCCATGCGCTGCGACGTCAACGTCAGCGTGCGCCCCGAAGGCGAAGACGGCTACCGCACCCGGACCGAGGTCAAGAACGTCAATTCCGTGCGTTTCGTCATGCAGGCCATCGACTTCGAGGCCCGGCGCCAGGTGGAGGTCTACGAGGACGGCGGCGAGGTGGCGCAGGAAACCCTCCTGTTCGACCCAGCGATTGGCGAAACCCGGACCATGCGTCTCAAGGAACAGGCCCACGACTACCGCTACTTCCCCGACCCTGACCTGCTCCCCCTGGTGCTCACCCAGGCTTACGTGGACAATATCGCCGACTCCCTGCCCGAGTTGCCCGACCAGAAGAAGGCGCGCTTCGCGGACGTTTACGGATTGAATCCCGATGACGCCGGCGTCCTGACGGCGGACAGGGGGACCGCCGATTACTTCGAGGACGCGGCCCGCGGGCGCGACGCCAAGCAGGCCGCCAACTGGGTCATCACCAACCTGTTCGGGGCCTTGAACAAGCGCGGTCTCGGCATCGCCGAGAGCCCGGTTTCGGCCGCCAACATGGGCGCGCTCCTGGACCTGATGGGCGACGGCACCATCTCGGGGCGCATCGCCAAGGATGTGTTCGAGGAGATGATGGAGACGGGCCGCGAGGCTGGCTCCATCGTGGCGGAGAAGGGCCTGCGCCAGATCACGGACAAGAGCGAAATCGAGGCCGCCGTCGACGCCGTGATCGCCGCCAACCCGGACCAGGCGCGGGATGTCCGCGACGGCAAGGAAAAGACCATCGGCTGGTTCGTCGGCCGGGTGATGAAGGCGACCGGCGGCAAGGCCAACCCCAAGATGGTGAACGAGATGCTGCGGCGGAAACTCTCGGGCTAGTTGGATAGTGCTCTAGATCGTCAAGGGAGACGAGGACGCATGCTCTTGGGAGGGGGCCTGAACTTTGCCGGAATCTGGCCAAGGTTGGTCATGACAGATTGATAACGATACCCACCAACCCCAATGTGAGGATAACTCCCCCAATGATCATCGCCACCATGAAGACGTTTCCTTGGTCGAATTCTTCAGGCATCACAACCCATCCGGTTTCAATATGAAGAGCGCCGCCGCCGGACCTTAGCGGTTTTCGATGCATTGATCCATCGTCACGGCGGTCTCGGGCATTCCTTGCTGGGCATCTTCCGCGTCTGTGACTATATGGAGATTGAAAACCCTTCGCCAATACCAGACTTCGGCGCCCCGGCGCCGGGGAGGACACCCATGAGACTGATCCTCGCCTTTCTCGCCCTCGCCCTCGTTCCCGCCGGCCCGGCCCAGGCCGGCCATGAAAAAGCCCCGCCCATGGACATCAGCGACGCCGTTCTCGGCACGGGCGCCAGCGCGGTGCGCCACGCCCGGGTCACGGTCCACTACACGGGATGGCCCATGGACGGCCGCAAGTTCGA
>JADFTO010000123.1 GCA_022560215.1 Pseudomonadota bacterium
ACGTACAAACACCTATTTTCGGAGTAGGTGTTTATGCATTTGACAGACTCGGACTTGAAGATGTTATAGAAAACTATCGCCTGCTGGCGCTTCGCTATTCAAAAGACGAGACTGCGAGCCTACCGAGAATAGGCTGGGCTGGACACAAGCCCAGCACGGTTTCACGCCGAAAGAGCATCGCGAGATGCTAGACCGCGCAGAGGCGCGACGATTCGAAGCCGAACAGCGCGTCTCCGCCGGCCAGGTCGGCCGCGTCTTCGCCCAGCAGATCATGCAGAAGGCGCCACGGGGCACGCCGTTCCTCACCGAATCGGGACGCTGGACCCGGAAATAACGCCGCCCCCGGCCAACCCCTTGAAATCAGGTGCCCGTGTGACCGTTCCGCCTGGCGTTCTCCACGCGGTCGGAACGGTTTTTATAACCCTCGGTCGAGGCGCCGACAATCCGGCCATTCGGGGCGTCGAGTTGCAATACGTTGTTCTATAACTATAATAATATCTTAAAATAATCCGGGATCACATCAGGGGTAGATTGGCTTCCATGCGACTGAACTCTGCTGCGATGCGGGCCGATTTCTCCTTTGCCCTTTATCGGCTGGCCACCCGTCCCGAGCTTCTTCTCGCCGGGGTGTTCCTGGTTGTCCTCGGCACCCTGGTTCTGGGCCCGCTGATCGAGATCATAAGGGACGCGTTCAGCTATCAGAGCTACGACCTCGCCTACCGGCCGGACGCCAAGGAAGGCGAGTTTACCTGGTTCCATCTCGAGCGCGTGTTTGCCAGCGACCTGACGACGGCGCTTTTCCTCACGCCGCTCCTCAACAGCTTGGCCATCGGCGTCGGCGTGACCGTCCTCGGGGTGACCGTCGGCACCTTGCTCGCTTGGCTGTTCGTGCGCACGGACCTTCGTTTCAAGGGGTTCTGCTCTCCGCTCGTGATTGTCCCCTACATGATGCCGTCCTGGGTCCTGGCCCTGGCTTGGCTTACTGTCTTCAAGAACGACCGGATCGGCGGCGCCGAGGGGATGGTCAGTTACTTCTTAGGCGTCCAGGCGCCCGACTGGCTGTCCTACGGCATGGTGCCGATCATTATCTGCCTGGCGCTTCACTACTACGCCTACGCCTTTTTCTTGATGTCCGGCGCCTTGATGACCATGGATTCGGAGCTCGAGGAGGCGGGCGCCGTCTGCGGGCTCTCCCGCTCCAAGCGGATGATAAAGATCACGTTTCCCCTTCTGTTGCCGGCTCTCGGCTCCGCCATCGTGCTGACCTTCATCCGTGTCCTCGGCACCTTCGGCACGCCTGCCTTGCTCGGGCTGCCGGTCCGGTTTTTTACGTTTTCGACCCAGATCTACGCCTCGCTCAATTCCCGGAACTGGGGCGACGGCTTTGTCCTTGCACTGGTCCTGGTGGTGATCGCGGTGATGTTCATCTATGTGAACACGCGCATTCTCGGCATTCGAAAGAGTTTCGTCACCGTCACTGGAAAGGGCTTCCGCCAGCGCCCGATCAAGCTCGGCGTTTGGCGGACGCCGCTCAGTATCCTGGTCGCGGCCTTCATCGTCTCGGTGGTGATCTTGCCCTTGATCCTGCTGGCGTGGGAATCGCTTTTGCTGACGCCGGGTGTCTACAGCCTCGACAACTTCACCCTGCACTATTGGATCGGCGTGGATTTGGCCGAGAACGAGTTTGCCGATCCGGGGGTGCTGCATAATGACCAGATCCTAACCGCCTTATGGAACAGTTTGCGGCTTGGGTTGGTGGCGGCCCTGTTCAACGGGTTTCTCGGCCTGTTGGTCGGTTACGCCGTCGTTCGGTCCCGTGGAACCCTGGTGTCGCGGTGGCTGGAGGGGATCGCCTTCGCGCCTTACATATTCCCGTCGATCGCGCTGGGCGCCATTTACCTGGGAATGTTCTCCACCTCGTTAGGGCCGCTGCCGGCGCTCTACGGAACCTTCGCGCTGTTGGTGCTGATCACAATCGTCAAGAACCTGCCCTTCACGTCGCGCACCGGCATCGCCGCCATGCTGCAAATCGACAAGTCCCTGGAGGAAACCGCGCGGGTCCAGGGGATCGGTTGGTTCCGGCGCATGGCCAAGATCATTATCCCCATGTCGACCAGCGGCCTGATCTCGGGCATGCTGCTCACCTTCATCACCGCCATGCGCGAGTTGTCCTTGATCATTCTGCTGTTGTCGCCGGCCAACATGGTGCTCACCGGATTGATCTTCAACTACAACGAACAGGACATGACCCAGCATTCCGGCGCCGTCACCCTTCTCCTGGTCATGATCATCGTCGGAGTGAACGTGTTGGTCCGCGTGCTCACGGGCGGTACCGGCCTCTCGGGCCCGAGAACCACCTGAAACGAAAGCGCCCGGACCTTCGGGTCCGGGCGCCTGAATTATTAGAGCGGCCGGCTATTCAGCGGTGAAGGGAATCACCCCCGGAAGCAGCCACTTCTCCCACATCTCGTCGATCTTCGACTGGAAGTACTCGATGTCCTCTTCCAGGAAGTGGGCGAAGCGGCCCTGCCTCATCAGGTACTCGCGGACCGGCTTGCGCTTGAGCTGCCCCTTGGCGATGCGCTTGGTCTTGCCCATCAACCTGAGGGTGCCCTCCTCGATTTCGTAGAGGGGCCAGATGCCTGTCTCCACCGCCAGCTCGCCCAGCTCATGGGAGTACATGGGATCGTAGTCCCAGCCCTTGGGGCAGGGATCCAGCGAGTGGATGAAGGTCGGGCCGCCGATGGACAGGGCCTTGCGCACCGCGTTCATGGCGTCCACGGGATAGGCGGTGTTGACGGTGGCGACGTACTTGCAGTCGGGATGACCGGCGGCCAACATGGCGGCGGTGTTCTTCTTCCAGCGCCGGTTCATGATGCGCCGCGCCTTGCCCGGCGGGCTGAAGGTGGAGTTGACACCCCAGGGAGATGAGCCCGACACCTGGATGTCGGTGTTGGCGTAAGACTCGTTGTCGTACATCAGGATCAACAGGTTGTACTCGGTGTGCTGGAGCGCCGCCGAGATGGCGGACAACCCCATGTCGGCGCCGCCGCCGTCGCCGCAGACGGCGATGACGTTGATCGGCTCCTTCTTCATCTTGCCCTTGCGCATCATCGCCGTGAGGGCGGCGGCGGTGCCGGTGGCGGCCGAGCCCGCCGATCCGAGCTGGGTGTGCATCCAGGGAATCGCCCACGGGGTGGAGTAGTACGTGGTGTTGGCCACGTACATGCAGCCCGTGGCGCCGAGAATGATGGAGCGCGGCCCACCCGCCTTGGCCATGAGCTTCATGAGTTGGGCCGACTCGCACCCCTGACAGGTGCGGTGACCGGAGGTGTAGTATTCCTCCTCGGGCACCTTCTTGGGACCTTTCCAGGGGTCGAGAACCTGGGTTCCGATGAAGTCCGCAAAGGAGTCTACGTTTGTATCTGGCATGATTGCTAATCCCTTACTCCGATCCAGTATGTGTCCTGGTCATTGATGTCGCCGCCGCCCGCGGCGTCGAACACCGTGGCGGCTATTTCGATGACGTTGTCGGTGCTTACCTCCCGTCCGCCCAGGCCGGCGATGAAGGCGATGATCTTGGGCCGGTTCTCCACCGGATAGATGGCCGAGCGCAGGTCGCCCGCCAGCACGCCCGAGTGGAAGGCGGAGCCGAAACCGTAATCGCGGTCGATCACGCCGACGGCCTTGACGCCGGAAAGGACGTCCTGGAGCTCCTCGGTGGGGAACGGACGGAACCACCTGACGCGCACGAAGCCGACTTTCTTGCCCTGCTCCCGCATCTTGCGGACGGCGACCTTCACCGGCATGGCCAGGGTCCCCATTCCGACCAGGGCGATCTCGGCGTCCTCCATCATGTAGCGCTCGATGAAGGGTTCTTCGCTGCGCCCGAACTTGGCGTTGAAGTCCTCGTAGGCCTCGATGATGACCCCGCGGGCGCGGCGCGCCGCCTTGTCGTTCTGCTGTCGCATCTCCATCAGCCAGTCCTCGTTCACCTGCGGGGCGATGGTGATGGGGTTGTCCGGATGCAGCTGCTTGTCCCCCCGGTCGTAGGGCGGCAGGAAGCTGTCCACCAACTCCTGGCTGGGGACGTTGACGATCGTCTGGCTGTGGGTGAGGAAGGCGCCGTCGCAGCTGATCGCGCAAGGCAGGGAGACGCGCGCGTCCTCTGCCACCCGGTAGGCGATCAAGGTCGTGTCCAGCGCTTCCTGGGCCGTCGACACCCAGGCCAGCATCCAGCCCAGGTCGCGGACGGCGAGGGCGTCGTTGTGCTCGGTCCCGAAGGCGCCGGGATCGTCGAGCGCCCGGTTGCCGACCATGGCGACCATCGGCATGCGCAGCCCGGCGGTGACCGCCAGCGCCTCGAAGGCGTAGAACCAGCCGACGCCGCTGGAGCCGCAGAACACCCGGGCGCCCACCGCGGAGGCGTGCTTGACGATCTCGAACTGGGAGTGTTCGCTCTCGGCGACGATGAATTCGCAGTCGAAGTCGCCGTTGGAGATCATCTGCGCCACGTACTGCATGACGGTGTCGTAGGGACGGATCGGATAGGCCGTGATCACGTCCACGTCGGCGAGCCGGCAGGCGTGCGCGATGGCTTCCGAGCCGCTGATCAACTCCTCGGTCCCGCCGATCGGCCCGGCGGGGACATTTTTTCGCGGCTCTTTCGCCGCGCTCGCTGCTTTAGACGGACTCATTGGCTGTCTCCTCGGCGTATTGGCCCACGTGGTGGAACCCGTGCGAACGGGCGGGCTGACCGGAAATCTTGTCGGTGAGCCAGGACAAGTAGACATCCTTGTCCTTGACCCACATTTCCCATTGGCTGGTGTGGTCATCGAAGGCTTCTTCGTTGACCATGGTGACGCAATCCTTCACCGGGCAGACGGCTTCGCAGACCCCGCAGCCGCAACAGGCTTCCATGTTGGCGTCGTAGAAGCCGTCGGGCGTGATGTCGAAGCAGGTGTCCGGGCAATTGAGCCAGCAAAGCGTGCATTTGGTGCAGGTGTCGAAATTGATCACCGGGCGCATGGTGCGCGTCGAGAACTTCTTGAAGGTCTCGCTGCGTGTCGGGACGTAGCCGCCGTCCCGGCCGGGAACGTCTTCTGGCTGCGCGGTCATGCCCCTGATCACCAGGCCCTCTTCCATCTTGGTCCAGCCCGGCATATCGAAGGACATGGGCACCTCGTCGTTGCCCTGATCGGCGCCGATGGGGGTCGATTCCGTCGCATCGTAGGACTTCTTCGCCGACACCACCTTCAGGTCGTCCTTCCACTGATCGGAAATCGCCTCCTGGATGGACTCCAGGCTGACGATGTGCGGGGCGACCTTGGCCAGCGCGCCGAGCAGGCGCACGTCCGTGTGATCGTCCTTGAAAACCCAGAGGCCGGAGAAACTGGCCTGGGCCTTGATGGTGGCGAGGTTGTAGGGATCCCCCTTGCGGTGGATGAACTTGATCAACTTGTTGGCTGACTGGATCGAGGTGACCAGCAGGGTGCCGCCCTTGGCGAGCAGCTTGTTGATCGGCTGCAGTCCGTACCAGGCCCAGGACTCGACGCCCTTGCAGAGCGTGTCGTCGGCGACGATGGTGACGTCGTTGTTGTTGGGTTCGTACCTGGCAAGATGCTCCTGCAATTCCTCTTGCGAATCGGATACCACGGCGAACTGCTTGGCCGGGATGCCGTTGCGTTCGGGCGAATCGCTGTAGCGCCCGAAGGCGATGCCGATCTTCCCTTCCTTCCTGGCGGCAAAGACGATGCCGCGGCAGATGTTCTTGGCCAAGGTTTTCTGAAAAATACCGCGGTAGATCACTTCCACGGAACCGGTGCTCATTCGCATGCCCCCTTGTTGGAGTGATGGCGCCCGGAGCGCCTTGAACACGAAGCGAGTATAAGACTTATTCTGGTCGACATTATACCATATACAAGCACCTTTCGGAAACGGCCAAGTTAGAAAAACCCGGCCCCCGCCGGAGGCCCGCCAGCGGCAGTGGAAGGGGATCCTGGCCATGGTTGCAAGCCGTTGATCGGGCGGGAA
This sequence comes from Pseudomonadota bacterium, assembly GCA_022560215.1. GTDB lineage: Bacteria > Pseudomonadota > Alphaproteobacteria > Rhodospirillales > 2-02-FULL-58-16 > JADFTO01. The sequence goes on from JADFTO010000123.1 coordinate 6,034, forward strand.
TATTCCGGTACCCGCCGGCGGGGCGGGACGGTAAACTGAGCCCCGTTTCGGACACCACCCGAAGGCCCCGCCCGGCCAATACCCCACCCATCGGCGAATAAGGAACCCGTCGCCATATCGAATTCCCCTTCAAACGGCGCCCCAAGCGCACCCGCGGCCAGTTGGCGGCGGCCGTTCCGGATGGGCGTGCTCGCCACCTTCGCCATGCCATTCTGGATGGTCCTCGCTTCCATGATGGGCTTCGGCTCCATGGCCCGCGACGCAGGGCTCGATGTCGGCATCGCGCTTGGCTCCACCCTGGGCGTTTGGGGCCTCCCGGGGCAGGTGGCGATGACGGAACTCTACACCATCGGCGCGCCGCTGATCGCCATACTCGCCGCCTCGTCCATGGCCAACCTGCGCTTCATGCCCATGGCCGTGGTGATGATTCCCCTGTTCAACGGCGACGACCGCGCCCGGCGTTGGCGCTACGCCCTGGCTCAGATGATGTCGGTCAACATCTGGACCGTGACCATGCATCGGGCGCCGGGGCTCATGCTCATGGACCGGCTTCCCTTCTATCTCGGCGTTGCCCTCACCGCCATTTCCGGGGGCGTCATCGGCACCGTCCTGGGTTACGTGCTGGCGGGCACCATGCCCTTCTTCGTGGTCGTCAGCCTGGTGTTCCTCAATCCGGCCTATTTCGTTTTCGTGTTTTCCAGCGTCCGCCAGCGGAACTGCGTCTTCGCCGTCGTCATCGGCGCCGTCATGGGACCCGTGATGCACCTGATCTCGCCGGACTGGGGCGTCGTCGTCACGGGCGTGCTCGCGGGAACGGCGGCCTTCTACCTGGACCGCTCGATGGGAGGCTCCAGTGGACCGGCCTGACCCCTGGCTGGTTTTGCTCCTCGCCATCGCCGCGACGTTCGTCTGGCGCGCCGCCGGCACCGCGATCGCCAGCCGCATCAACCCCGGCGGCGCCCTCTTCCAGTGGTTCAACTGCCTTTCCTACGCCATGCTGGCGGGCCTGATCACCCGGGTGATCCTGTTGCCCGTCGGCATGCTCGCCGAGACGCCGGGCGTGGACCGGATCATCGCCATGGGAGCCGGTTTCGCCATATTCGCCTTGTTCCGGCGCCACGTCTTCGCCGCCACGGTGACGGCGTTCGCCGTCTTCCTGGCGTTAACCGGATACCGCCTGGACGCCCTTGGGTGATCGAATTTAGGGCTTTCGGCTTGCCCCGCCCATTCGGCACTTGAATCTTTTCCGGCCCGGGGCGACTCTCTCCCAGGATCTTGTGCTCTAGCGCCATCGACCCTACAGGGACTTAAGCGCATGTTCATCAAGACGGACGGCCCCCACGGACTGCCCCGCAATCCCTTCCTGAGCTGCATCGTGCCCCGCCCCATCGGCTGGGTGTCGAGCCTGAGCGCCGATGGCGTGTTCAACCTGGCCCCCTACAGCTTCTTCAACGGCGTCGCCAACGCCCCGCCCATGGTGATGTTCGCTTCCAACGGCCGCCAGCCTCACGGGCCCAAGGACAGCGTCACCAACATCGAGGCCACCGGCGAATTCGTCTGCAACCTGGTATCCGAAGAGCTCGGCGAGCAGATGAACGCGACCAGCGCCTCGGTTTCGTCGGACACCGACGAGTTCGACCTGGCCGGGCTCGAGACCGAACCCTCGGAGCTGGTCAAGCCGCCCCGGGTCAAGGCCTCGCCGATCCATCTGGAATGCACGTTTCACGGCACCATGGAGCTTCCCTCCAACGACCCGGAGGCACGTAACGTCATCTGCGTCGGACGGGTCATCGGCATCCACATCCGCGACGAAGTCCTGAAAGACGGCATCATCGACATCGAAAGCATCCGCCCCCTCGCCCGCCTGGGCTATCGCGATTACACGGTCATAGAGAAGGCGTACCCCATGACCCGGCCGAAGTAGGGGGCAGGCGCCCCGGATCACGCGGCCCTTGCCCCCAATGGATGCCGGCGTTGCCTGACTTATCTCATGCGGATCGGGATTAGAGCGGTTCAGGATTGATAGGAATCAATTTGATGGGAGCAGATCGGTTCATTCGGGCAGGCGCGGCGCGCCCAGCGATGCCGCAGCATCGGGCAAGCGTTGCAACGCACCCGGGGACTGCCCCAC
>JADFTO010000003.1 GCA_022560215.1 Pseudomonadota bacterium
CCGAAGAAAGCGCCGTCGATCTCAACGTGGCCCGACAGGGTGCGCCGCTTCATTTCGTCACGTTCCAATTGGCCGAGGTGGCGGTGCCGAGGGAACTGTTCCGGAAAATCCTGAGCCTGATCGATGATCTGCGACGAAGACCCGTTCCGGCGTAGGCCGAGGGAATCGACGGCGAGGAGAAAGCGACAGGAGAGGTGCATCTGGATGACGGAAAATACGGGCAAATTGCCTTCCGGGCACGGCCAACTCACAAAAACAAACTGCCGGACGGCTGCGGAGGGAAAACCATTACAACGGCGGCGCAATTTGAGTATGATCGCCATGGATTTGAAGGCTATCTGGGAAATGTCGGCTAGCCTCTCTTTGTGAGACCGGACAGCTTTTGGGGGCCCACTCCAAGGTTCGGGAGCGCAAGCCGTGACGCCCATCCACAGGCCGACGGCGGATTTACAAAAACGGGCGAGCCGAGGCTGAGCCCGAAAGGCGAAAACTACAGCGAGGGAAAGCCCCATGCCGCATTCCACCTATCTTCCCGAACGGATGGGAAGCGCCGTCATCGAGCCCCGGGGCGCCTTCGAGGCGGGCTCGTTCCAGTCCTTCACCCTGACCTACACGGCCGGCTATTTCGGCATCGACGACACCGGCTCCATCAAGATCGTCCACCGCTTCGCCGGCGACATGGGCAAGCCCCAGTTCGACGACCCAGGGGCGCCCAACTACGTCACCGTCGAGGCCAGCAACAAGGCGGTCCTGGATGTGCGCTACGACAACAAACAGAACATCCGGCCCTGGGACAAGACCCTCTATATCAAGGTGGTGCGGGGATTCCTCCACGAAGGCGACCGGATCATCGTGCGCTTCGGCGATCCCCGCCAGGGCTCGCCCGGCATGCGGCTGCAGACCTTCTGCGAGGAGACCTTCGAGTTCAGGGTCCTGGTCGATGCCTTCGCCACCTACAACTACGTGGAGCTTCCCGCCTCGCCCGAGATCGCCATCGTCCCCGGCCCGCCCGTGTGCTGGAAGGCGGTCCTGCCCACCCTGCGCCGCCTCGGCGATCCCTTCGCGCTCAACCTCAAGGGCGAGGACCGCTGGGGCAACCCTTCCGACCGCTGCCAGCGAACCGTCACCCTGCGCCCCAGCCGCCCCGTGCGGGGCCTGCCAGAAACCGTAACCTTCGAGCCCGGACGCTTCGCGGTGACGCTCGACGGTCTCGGACTCGACAAGGCGGGAGACCTGGTCATCGACCTGCTCGACGACGGGGGGGCGGCGATCACCACCTCCAACCCGCTCAGAATCGTGGCGGAGACGGACCGCCTGGCCTACTGGGGCGACCTGCACGGCCAGTCCGAGGAGACCATCGGCACCAACTCGGCCCGCGACTTTCATCTCTTCGCCCGCGACCGGGCGTTCCTTGACGTCTGCTGCCACCAGGGCAACGACTTCCAGATCACCAAGGCCTTCTGGGAGCGCCTCAACGAACTCAGCCGCGAGTTCAACGAGGACGGCCGCTTCATCGTCTTTCCCGGCTACGAATGGTCGGGCAATACCGGCCTTGGCGGCGACCGCAACGTGATGTTCCGCGAGGAGGGACGGCAGATTCATCGCTCGTCCCACGCCTTGGTGGACGATCTCTCCGACGTCGGCACCGATGCAAATTCCGCCGAGGCGCTGTTCCAGGCGCTCAAGGACGAGGATTGCGTCGTCCTCGCCCACGTCGGCGGACGCTACGCCGACATCAAGATGGCCCACGACGTCCGCCTCGAGCGCTCGGTCGAGGTGCATTCCGCCTGGGGCACGTTCGAATGGCTCATCCACGACGCCTTCGAGCAGGGCTACCGGGTCGGCATCGTGTCCAACAGCGACGGCCACAAGGGCCGGCCCGGAGCCAGCTACCCCGGCTCCTCGCTGTTTGGCGCCTATGGGGGCCTCACCTGCATGCTGGCCAAGGAGCTCACCCGTGACGCCATCCTGGAAAGCCTCAGGCGGCGCCACCATTACGGCACCACGGGATGCCGCTTGGTGCTCGATACCCGGGTGCGGTTCGACGGCGCCGCCGAACTGTTCGACGACGACCCCAACCTGGGGCCGTCCGATTCACGACCGGCCGGCGAGGCCATGATGGGCGACATCCTGAGGAGCTCCGACGACACGGTGACCTTCCGCGTCGACGTCGTTGCCTCGGCCCCCATCGAGCGCATAGAGATCCGCAACGGCCTCGAATGCCTGGAGACGATCCGGCCCTATGACGCGGCTTCTCTCGGCCGACGCATCCGGGTTATCTGGGAGGGCTCCGAGTACCGAGGCCGCGGGCGCCATACCATTTGGGACGGCACCGCGCGACTGGAGGGCAATACTTTTGAACGCCTTGCGCCCATCAACTTCTACAACCTGGACAAGCGCTTCGAGCAGACCGCCCCCGGGAGCTTGGAGTGGACGGCGCTGACCACCGGCGGTTTCGGCGGTTTCGATGCCTGGCTGGAAAAAGGAGACGCGGGGACGCTTTGCATCGAGACAGAACTGGTCAGTTGTAAAATTGCCATCGAGGACATCGGCCTCGAAGACATGGTTTTCGAGGCCGGTGGCATTAAACGCCGGATTCGGGTCTTCCGCCTACCCGAGGAGAACCCCCACCGGGCGCTAAAGCTGGAACGCCAGGTCGCCCTCTGCGCCGATGGGGACAACGCCCTCTATGTCTGCCTGACGCAAGAGGACGGCCACATGGTGTGGTCCAGTCCCACCTACATATTCCACTAGGACAGCCGTCCCAACGGACTCGACGTCGTTCTCGCTGCCGGCGGAACGCGGCACGACGAAGCCTCGCGCCAACGGGCAAGGAACAGGTTTCAGGAGGAACCATGAAAATCACGCTGCTCGGAACCGGAACGCCGACCCCATCGCTCAAGCGGGCGAGCTCGGGCTATCTCATCGAGGTGGGCGACGACCTGATCGTCATGGACCACGGCCCCGGGGCCAACCGGCGGCTGATGGAGACCGGACGGCGCGCCGTCGAGGTAACCCACGTCTTCTTCAGCCACCTGCATTACGACCACTGCATGGAGTACCCGCACCTCTGCCTGCAGCGCTGGGACATGGGCGCCGACCTCATCCCCGATCTCAAGGTTTTCGGCCCGCCGCCCCTGCGCCGCATGACGGAACTGCTGTTCGCCGAGGACGGCGTGTTCGGCCCCGACATCAAGTCCCGCATCCACCACCAGGGCAGCATCGACATCTTCGAGATGCGCGGCGGCAAGCCGCCCCGCAAATGGCCCCGGCCAGAGGTGACCGAGGTCCGCCCCGGCGACGTCGTCGAGACCGACCGCTGGAAGGTCACGGTCGGCGAGGTGTCCCACGTTCAGCCCTACCTGGAATGCTACGGCTACCGCATGGACACCGAGGAGGGGTCGTTCTGCTACTCGGGCGACAGCGGCGCCGTGTGCGAGGACCTCGTCAAGCTGGCCGAAGGCTGCGACGTGCTCATCCACATGACCCACTACATGACGGGCAGCGAGCCGACACCGATCTACCGCGCCGTCTGCGGCAACCACATCGACACCGCCCAGGTGGCCAAGAAGGCCGGGGTCAAGACCCTGGTGCTGACCCACATGCTGGAACAGATCGACCAGCCGGGCGTCCGCGAGCGGATCCTGGGGGAGGTGATGGCGATCTTCGAGGGCAACGTCATCTGGGGCGAGGACGGCATGGAGATCCCCCTGCAAAGGCCAGAAACCGTCAAGATGGACTAGTGGCGGTACGGAACGAGATACGATGAAGGAGGCCGTGACATGCGCTTGACGGACATCGAGCAATCCATGCTGGCAGGCGAGATGGGGGAACCGCGCCGCCTGGCGATGGAACAACAAATGCGGGTCGGCGCCTTCTTCGACGCCGAGGACTTCGTCGAGGTAAACCAGGCCCATCTGATGGCGGACACCGAGTCCCTCGGCGACGCCGGGATTGCCTTTCTGGAGAAGATAGCAGGCTACCCGGCCGAACAGCGGCGCGTTCGGGTGCCCACGGTGACCGATCCCCGCGGTATCGACCTCAAGGCCTACAAGCGCCTGAAACAGTCCGAGTCCTTCGCCCAGCGGGAGCGCCGCGCCATATCGGCGCTTTCCGCCCTCGGCGTGCTGATGACCGACACCTGCATCAACTACCAGACCATCCTGCCGCCGCTGTTCGGCGAGCACCTCGCCTTCGGGGATACGGGCTCGACCATTTACGCCAACAGCGTTTGCGGCGCCCGCAGCAATTTCGAGGGCGGCCCGGCGGCATTGGCCGCGGCCCTCACCGGACGGGTGCCGCGATATGGTTTTCACCTCGATCGCTGCCGTCGGGGGACGCGCCACTTTGTCTTCGAGGACCGCCCGCAGACTCTGAGCGACTGGGGGGTCCTGGGGGGAATCGTGGGGCGGCACACCGAGTCCTACTGGCAGGTGCCCGTCATCGACGGCCTGGAAGAGGCACCGACGTCCAACCAGCTCAAGCACTTCGGCGCGGCGCTCGCGAGCTTCGGCTCGGTGGCCATGTTCCACATGCTCGGCGTGACCCCGGAAGCGCCCGAGGCGGGCGCCGTCTTTGACGGGCCGGTACCCGCGCCCGAACCCATAACCCGTGCCGACAGGGACGCCTTCTATGCCTCCTTCGCGGTGAGCGAAGACAAGATCGACGTGGTCGTCTTCGCCGCCCCTCAACTATCGCTTTTCGAGATGCAGCGGCTCGCGGGGTTGCTCGAAGGGCGGAGCGTGCATCCGAAGACGGCCCTCGTCGTCGCAACCTCGCCGGAAATCAAGTCCGCCTGCGACCGGATGAGGTTGACGGCGACCATCGAGGACGCCGGCGGTATCGTGCTGGAGGGTGTCTGCTTTTACCAGATGTATGCCCGCGAGACGGGCGAAGCGAACGGCTGGAAAACGCTCATGACCAACTCGGCCAAGCTCGTCAACATCATCCAGGGTTACGGCTATCGACCCGTGCTGGCTCCCATGGAGCGGTGCGTGGAAACCGCCATCAAGGGGAGAATCGTGGCATGAGCGAGCGCATCCTGAGGGGCCATCCCGGCATTGGACCCAAGGTCACCGGTGTTGCCCTGGTGGCCCGCGACAACTTCAGCGCCCGCTATGATCTCGACCGCATCAAGGGGGTCTTTTGCCGCCCCTCCCACCTGCTCTGCGGCGAGAGCTACGTGGGCCGGGTGCTGGTCCTCAATACGGTAAAAGGCGGGGTGGCGACGTCCTGGATGCTTCACGAGATGAAGGCGCGTGGGATGGCGCCGATGGCGTTGCTGTTCAACTCCTGCAACCCCATCATGGCCCAAGGCGCGGCTTTCGCCGATATCGCGCTGGTCGATCGATTCGAGGTCGACATCACGCAGGCGGTGGAAACCGGTGACGAGGTCACCGTCGATCCCGCGACCGGTTTCGTCCAGGTTCGCGCAGGGCCGTAAATCCAGGGCCGTAAATCCCTGGCCGTAAATCCCTGGCCGTAAATCCCTAGCCGTAAATCCCTGCGGAGTGTCGACTCGCAAGCCGACCGACACGGCGCCTCAGGCTTCGATATTGGCGCGCTCGAGTTGGTCGAGGCGCCGGTTGCGGACCAGCAACAGCGCCAGGGCGATGGCGCTCAGGAGGAACCCGCTGGCGCTGACCCAAACATCGGGCCAGATCAGCATGGCGCCGGCGGCGACGAATGCACAGCGCAGGAGCATGGGAATGGGCTTGCGAAGATAACCCTCGAGGCCGATGGCCCACAACCAGATGCCGAGGATGCAGGTCCCGATGGTGAGCATGATCGTGCCCCAGTCCCCCATGAGCAGGAGCGAGGTGTCGTAGACGAAGGCGAAGGGCAGCAGGAAGACGACGAGCCCCAAGCGGATGGCCACGAAGCCGGTCTTCACCGGATCGCATTTTGCGATGCCGGCGGCGACGTAAGCGCCGGTACAGACCGGCGGCGTGATGGCCGACAGGATGGCGAAATAGAAAATGAACAGATGGGCCGCGACAATGTCGACGCCGAGGTTGGTGAGGGACTGCGGAACCAGGATCGCCAGCACCACATAGGCCGCCACCGTCGGCAAACCCATGCCGAGGACGATGCAGGCAATCATGGTCAAGATCAGGGTCACGAACAGGCTTCCCTGCGCCACGTACTCGATCAGAAGGGTGATCCGCATGTTGAGGCCGGTGGCGGTGAGCACGCCGATCAGGATGCCGGCACCGGCACAGATGGCGACCAGCGGCACCATCGCCATCATGGCGTCGTGAAAGACCTTGTAGAAGCCGCGCGCGTCGAGCCGCGTCTCGCGGCGGATCATGCAGATGGCCAGGGCGCTGACGACGGAGAAGAAGGCCACGTACATGATGCCGAAGCGCAGGGACAGCAGGACCACCAGGATGACGATGGGGACGAACATGTGGCCGCGCGCCTTCAGTTCTCCCCAGAAAGCGGGGATCTCCTCCTGCGGAATCGGCTGGAATCCCTGCCTGACCGAGCGCACGTGGACGATCATCAGCACCGAGAAGAAATACAGCAGCGCCGGCACGATGGCGTAGACCATGAGCTGGGTATAGGAGATGTTGAGAAAGTCGATCATCACGAAGGCGGCGGCGCCCATGATCGGCGGCATGAGTTGACCGCCCGACGACGCCAGCGCCTCGACGGCGGCGGCGAACTCGGGCCGGTAGCCCGCCCGCTTCATCATCGGGATGGTCACCGTGCCCGTCGTCGCGACGTTGGCCACCGTCGCCCCGGTGATCATGCCCATCAAGGCGGACCCGATGACGGCGATCTTGGCCGGGCCGCCGATGAAGCGGCCGGCCACCATTTTTGCCAGGTTCATGAACAGCTCGGCGCCGCCGGTGTTGGTGAGCACCGCGCCCAGCATGATGATGACGACGATGAAGGTGGAGACGACGCCGATCGGCGTGGTGAACACCCCGTCGGTGCCATAGAAGATCTGACTGACCAGGGTCTCGATGTCGAGGCCGCCGTGCCTGAGCTTGGCGACGGGAACCCACGGTCCGAGGACGGCGTAGGCCAGCGCCAAGATGAGGATGACGGTGATGCCCCATCCCACGGTGCGCCGCACGGATTCGAGCACGAGAATCAGGCCGATGACGCCCACCGTGATGTCGAAGTTGCTGATGAACGGTTCCGAATACAGCCTCTCGACATTGACCAGGGACCAGGTCATCACGGCCATGGTCAGGGCGCCGAGCAGAAGCGCCGAGGCCGTCTCCAGCGCCGGATCGCGAAACAGCTTGGAAGGAGCGACCAGGAAGACGAGGGGCAGCAGGACGAGGATCATGAAGCCGCGCTGCTCGGGCGCCGGGAAGGGACCGGTGCCGCCCGTGTAAAGGGCGAACACCGCCGCGGTCACCACCAGGCCCATGATCGCGTACTTCCTTACCGTTTCCAGAATGGCGTTCATTCCCGGCGCTCCGCTGTCCGGCCGTCGGATGAGGATTCCTTGAACCGGCGTCCCTGCGCTCCGGCTCCCGATAGGGTGATGATATCGGGATCGGCGGCATGGCTTGACGACGGTGTCCCGGCGCCGGTTGTAGACGCGGCGACGATCGCAGAGTGCGCAATCAAACGTGCTTTCGGAGTTTTCATGATCTGCTAGATCTTCTCCTGACTTTACCTTGGTAAAAAGACGATCCTTGGTAAAAAACGATTCTCCTTTCCGATTTCCCGAGCCGGTCGATGATCGCCTTCCCGCCTTCCCGGCTTACTCGGCGCCGCGGGCGGCCCCCACGACTCCGAGTCCGACCCGCAATGCTTCGGTCTCGAGCACATCGTCGGGCATGACGTTCGCGATGTTGACGTCCGGCCCGAACTCGCGGATCAGAAACTTCTTCAAATCATGGATGCGGTCAAGAAAAGCTCTCGCGGTGGGATCGCCGGGGGCGGCCCGATGGACCGTCCCCGGCTGATCCGGTGCTATCGGGCCGTGGCCCGCTGGTCTTCGACTAATGATATTTCGACCAGACGCCCTTTTCCTTGTAGTAGCGGATCGCCCCGGGATGGTACGGCACGGTCGTGAAGGCCGGTGCCGACTCGAGGCTGGCTTCGCCCGGAGCGTCCCACCACGGAGCCCCTTGGAGGACCTTGTCCCAGTTCTCGTACAGGGCCTTGGTCATGCGGTAGACCAGGTCCTCCGACAAGTCGGCGCGGATGGCCATTCCCTGGTAGAAGGCGATGCCGACGAGGTTCGGCCGACCGAACACGGGCTCGCCGAGCTTATCCAGGAAAAAGGTCTTGTCCGCCGCCAGGAAGGCCTTGTTCTTGTCCGCATCGGGGACGGCGAAGTCCGTCGACTTGCCGACCGGCCGGGCCGCGAACACCGGCCCCAAATGACCCTGGTTGTTCCGCGCATAGGGCATGGCGATGGCATCGAGCTGGTGATTGGCCAGCGCGTTCTGCGCGTCCGAGCGTCCGATGAACTGGAACGAGGTGTTGTCGGCTGTGATCCCGTAGTTCTTGAGGATGCGCATGGCCAGGAGATCGTCGCCGCTGCCCTTGACGCCGATGGCCACCGTCTTCCCCTTGAGGTCGCTGAATTTCTTGATGCCGACGTCGCCAATGACCCGGAACAGATGGGTGCCGAGCTTCATCCACACCAACACGTTGTCGTAATTGCCGCCCTTGAACTGGTTGGTGGCCTTGTGGGCGTTTTCGAGGTCGAACTGATAAAACCGCCCGCCCTCGATCTTGCCGGCGGCGATGCGCTTGATGTTGCCGACGGACACGCCCTTGCCGGTGACCCCGTTGACGGTGGGCTTGTCGTCCAGGGCTTCCGTCAGGACCATGCCGAAGAGCGAGGATTCCTTGAACCAGCGTCCCTGCGGTCCGGCTCCCGATAGGGTGATGATCTCGGGATCGGCGGCATAGCTTGGCGACGGTGTCCCGGCGCCGGTTGTAAACGCGGCGACGATCGCAGAGAGCGCAATCAAATGTGCTTTCGATGTTTTCATGATCTGCTTGATCTCCTCCTGACTTTCCTTGGTAAAAAAAACGATCCTTGGTAAAAAACGATCCTCCTTTCCGATTTCCCGAGCCGGTCGATGATCGCCTTCCCGGCTTACTCGGCGGCCTCGGCGCTGCGGGCGGTCCCCACGACTCCGAGGCCGACCCGCAAGGCCTCGGTCTCGAGCACATCGTCGGGCATGACGTTCGCGATGTTGACGTCCGGCCCGAACTCGCGGACCAGAAACTTCTTCAAATCATGGATGTCGGAGAGCGTCACGCCCTTGATCCAGGGGCCCGGCAGTTCGAACAGCGTGCGCGAGATGTCCAGGCCCCCGCGCAGCTCGGCAAGCAGAGCCTCCTTCGGCTGCCCGCCCTCCACCAGCTCCGCGCCCTCGACGATGACGAGTTCGGCTCCCGCCTCGACGCAGTCGCGTCCTTGGGCGATGAGCGTGGTGGCCGCGTTCTTCTCGCTTTTCGAACCGATCTCGCCGATCACCGTGAGGCCATGATCGATCGCCAGGGCGATCTGGGCCTTGCGTTCCTCCGGCGTCAGCGGCACCACGTTGTCGGATATCTCCACCACCTCGAAGCCAACCCGCTTGGCCTCGTCGAGGAACGGCGCCAGGGCCGCGAAGCCCTGGGTCGCGAATACGTATTCCTGGAACTGCCCGCCGAGGAAGGGCCGCACCTGGTATTCCGTGTAGAGGCGGAGCTTGTCACGCAGGTACTCCTCGTCGTAGAGCCGCGAGGTGCCGACGGCGATCTTGGCGAGATCAAGATACGGCGCGGTCATCGAGAGCAGGTCCTTTTGACGCGCCATGGGCACGCCCCAATCCACCATCATGGTCAAGCCCTTGGACCGCGGTTTGGTCGAGCTGCGCTCGCCGGGAAGCTCGACCATCGCGAACGGATACTTGGTCATGGTTTCGGCACCCCTTTTGTTATCGGACATTCTCGGCCGCGAAGGAGATTCCCGGCAGGCAAATCGCCATTGCCAGCGCCAACGAAATAACCTTCGGTGGTGTAATTCTCATATTTGCCTCCCCCACGGCCTGACTGAACATTCGTTCTAATTCGAACCCGTATACGTCATTCCGTCATCGTAGAAATTGATCTAGATCAAATTGATAGCAGCGCCGAAGGAAACGGTGAGTCCGGCAGGGGATTTGTAAGAAATTGCAAAATCCAACGTCTCAATTTGTCATTCTAAAAGTGTCCGTCCGGAAAGAAAGTTGGATCGGAGGAAACATTTATTATTCCATGGTTGGCGTCCAGATATAGTAGGAGGGCGCCATGTGGACCACGACCAATAGACGGGACCAGGACAGACCTGAACGACGGTGATGGTGACGTTTCCGCCCGTGCGAATGTTCGGCAATAAACCCGTTTTCGCGCCTCAAACGAGAAGGGTTAAATCCGGTTTTAAATGAGGGAGTTCCTGGCAAGACCCGGGTTTTTGGGAACCCACGGAACCGTTGGCGCCGATCTGAGTTTCATATTGGCCATCCTGTTCACGATCCTCTTCCTCATCGGATGGAATGCAGCGAGGAAACATCGAGGCAACAGACATCACGTCATAATTCTGTCGGCCGCGTTGATCATGCTCGGCTATTTCTCGGCCTATTATTTGATCAGGAGGCTCGGCGTTCTCGCCATCGAGGGAAGGGAGGGGTTCGGAGGGCCCGATTGGTTCTACACTTACGTGTTCAGCCCCGTATTAACGACCCATATCGTCCTCGTCACCATCGGCCTCGTGATGTGCGTCTATATGATCATCCTGGGCTTCCGCGCATCCGCAAAGGAGGGTGGGAAAAGAATACTCGCCGGCGGTGAGCTCAAAGTGGATAAACGGAAATTCTATATCGCCCTGTCCGCCGTCCTGGCGGTTCTGGGCCTGTTCGCCCTCATCAGATGCCAGACCCTGCGCTGCGCCGCGGTCTACGGCGCGGGGATGATGCTCGTCGCGGCTGTGTTCCTTGTCGAGCGGGCCGTGGAGAGGTTGCTCCCGAAGGGGCGGCAAAGGCACATGCTGCTCGGAAGATTGACGATGATTATTTTTGTCGTTGTTCTGTTCACCACGACGCTCATCTACGTTTCGCTCTATGTCCTCTACCCGCCGCGGCTGACGTGAGGGTGAGGGTCTATAGGAAATCTCTGCTTAGGTGAAAAAGTGGCAACGCCAGTTGGCCAAGGTTGAGATGGTTCGGGGGGGCTCGATCATCTTCAAGAAGCAGGGGATCAAGCTGAAGGGCGACGCCCTCGGCGCCTACGCCGGGAAACTCGGCCCACGCCAGTCACTCCCCCCCTTGCACTTCGGGCAAACGCGCTCGCCGAAATGTTCCGACTTGAACCTCCTCCCGCATTTGAGACATTTGCGGAGTTTCGGATCAGGCGGGCGTTCCGGTTCGGGTTTGAGCTTGGACATGGACTCGCGTCTCATGTTCTGTTTCAGCATCAATATCAGGCTATACAGATTCCCAGCTTCACCCAAGCCGATTCCCCCGCCCCCATAGCGGCCCTGCCGGCGCCTCGGCCTGAACCGGGCGAGGGGGGCGCTTGAGGGCCTGGACACGAGCCTTTTCCGCCTCCCCGGCGGACGGCAGTTGAGGTTGCTCTAAAGCCGTTCGCCCAAGTATCCCGTCCCATGGTAGGCTGGGCCCATGGCAGGCGAGGCAAGGATCGCGCTACCGGCGGGCGCGCCGGAGGGAGCCGGCGGCACCTTGAGTCAGGCCGTCGAAGGAGTCGCCAAGGCCGTCGAAGGGGCGGCGAAGGCCGTCGAGGGGGTGGTCGAGAAGGCCGCCGAGGGGGCCGTTCATGCCGTCGAGGCGGTGGTCGAGGCGGCCGCCCAGTCGGCCGCCCACTCCAACCTTACCGCCGTCGCGGTGGTGGTCTTGGTGGCGTTGCTCTGCGGCATGGGCATGGAGCGGCTGCGCCAGCCGGCCCTGGTCGGCTACATCCTGTCGGGCGTGCTGCTCGGTCCGTCGGCCTTCGCCCTGGTGGAGGACCGCTCCGAGATCGATTCCCTGGCCGAACTGGGCGTCCTGATGCTGCTCTTCGTGGTCGGCATGGAGCTGTCCTTGCGGCTCTTCCGGCGGCTGTGGCGGCTGGCCCTGCTGGCGGCCCTCTGTCAGATCGGTGCCTCCACGGGGGTCATGCTGCTGTTCTGGGCGTTCATGGGCTGGTCGCTCGGGCTGTCCGTGCTGCTCGGCTTCGTGGTCGCCATTTCGAGCACCGCCGTCGTCATCAAGGTGCTGGAAGCCGCCGACGAGCTCCATACCCGCGCCGGACGGCTGGCCGTCGGCGTGCTCATCGCCCAGGATTTGGCCGTGGTGCCCATGATGCTGATCATCGGGGCGCTCGGGGGCGGCGGGTTCGAATGGCTGATGGTGCTCAAGATCGGGGGCTCCGTGGCCTTCCTGGCCGCCCTCATCTGGTATTTGAGCCGGGGGCCCAAGATCAGCCTGCCGTTCGGCGCCGTGGTCGCCGGAAACACGGACCTCAAGCCCCTGGCGGCGCTGGCGTTCTGTTTCGGCCTCTCGGCGCTGGGCGGCCTGTTCGGGCTGTCGGCGGCCTACGGGGCCTTCATCGCCGGCCTGATCATCGGCAACAGCAAAGAACGCCAAGCCATGGCCGAGGTGACCAAGCCCCTCCAGAGCATCCTGCTGATGGTCTTTTTCCTGTCCATCGGGCTGCTCATGGACCTGGCCTACATCTGGGACAACCTGGTCATGGTGCTCATGCTGTTCCTCATGGTGCTGGTGTTCAAGACGGCCCTCAACGTCGGCATCCTGCGCCTCCTCGGGCAGCCCTGGCACGTGGCTTTCCTGGCCGGCGTCCTGCTCGCCCAGATCGGCGAGTTTTCGTTCCTGCTCTCCATCGTCGGGGTGGACAGCGGGGTCATCGGGCCCGATGACATCCGCCTGGTGGTCGCGGTGACGGTGCTCAGCCTGGCGGTGAGCCCGCTCTGGGTGATCACCGCCCGGCGCGTGGGCGAAATGGCGGAAGCGGGCCGGGAGTCCTTCGGCGAGCTGATGCGCCTGGTCTACGGACGCGAGGTGGAGATGGTGACGGACACGGTCCACGACGCCGGCGAATGGTCCCTGCAGCTGGCGCGCCAGACCTCCGGACTGATCCGCGGCCAGAAGGGGGAGCAGGCGGCCGGGCCGGATGGAACCCCCGCGCCGCCCCCCGCCGCCGAGGGGGAGCCACCCGCCCAGCCCGGCGAAACAAAGCCGCCCGCCCGGAAAAGGCGGGCCGCCGGGAAAAAATCCGCCGCCCGGAAAAGGAAACCCCGTGCCTGACTTCAGCCTCGAGGACGCATCCGGCGCCGCCCGGGTCGCCGGCGTGGACGAGGCCGGGCGGGGTCCCTGGGCCGGCCCGGTGGTCGCCGCGGCGGTGATCCTGGACCGGGACGGCCTGGACCCCGATCTCGCCCTGGGCCTGGACGATTCAAAGAAGCTGCCGGCGGCCCGCCGGGAGCGGCTGTTCGCGGCCCTGCAAGCCTGCGCCCTCATCGGCGTCGGCCGGGCCGACGTGGCCGACATCGATTCCATGAACATCCTAGGCGCCACCCTGCTGGCCATGGGCCGGGCCGTTTCCGCCCTCGGCGCCGCCCCGGACCTGGCCCTCATCGACGGCACCTCAGTCCCGGACCTGCCGTGCCCGGCCCGCCCGGTGATCGGCGGCGACGGGTTGAGCCTCTCCATCGCGGCGGCCTCCATCGTCGCCAAGGTGACCCGCGACCGCCTCATGTCCGAGCTGGCGCTCGCCCATCCCGGCTACGGCTGGGAGCGCAACAAGGGCTACGGCACGCCCGAACACCGGGCCGCCCTGGAAACCCTTGGCGTCACCCCGCACCACCGGCGCAGCTTCCGGCCCATACGCAAGATAATGCGTATGTCTAGCGCCTTAACCCAACATGTTGGGTTAGGGCGGGGCGGCTAAGCCCTTGAATCCATTTAATTCTTGACGCGGGAATCCCCCTGACTCATCCTCGCGCCCATGGCAGCGCGCAAAGATACGAACCGGGTGCTCGTCGGCGACTGCGTGGACATCATGGGCGCCATGGACGAGGCCTCGGTGGACATGGTCTTCGCCGACCCGCCCTACAACCTGCAACTGGCCGGCAAGCTTCTGCGTCCCAACAACACGCCCGTGGACGGGGTGGAGGAGGACTGGGACCGCTTCGATGGCTTCAAGGCCTACGACCGGTTCACGGCCGACTGGCTGGGCGCGGCCAGGCGCGTCCTCAAGCCCGACGGCACGCTGTGGGTGATCGGCAGCTACCACAACATCTTCCGCGTCGGCGCCATCCTCCAGGACCTGGGCTTCTGGATTCTCAACGACGTGATCTGGCTGAAGACCAACCCCATGCCCAATTTCCGCGGCCGGCGCTTCACCAACGCCCACGAGACCATGATCTGGTGCGCCCGCGACAAGGGCTCCCGCTACCTCTTCAACTACCAGGCCATGAAGGAACTCAACGACGAGGTGCAGATGCGCTCGGACTGGCTGTTGCCTTTGTGCACCGGCCCTGAGCGCCTGCGCGTGAACGGCCGCAAGGCCCATCCCACCCAGAAGCCGGAGGCCCTGCTGCACCGGGTGATCCTGGCCTCGACGGAGGTGGACGACCTGGTGCTCGATCCCTTCTTCGGCAGCGGCACCACCGGGGCGGTGGCCAAGAAGCTGGGCCGCCGCTACATCGGCATCGAGAAGGACCCCGGTTACGCCCGCCTGGCACGGGAGCGCCTGGGCAAAATCCGCCGCGCCGCGGACGACGCGCTCCTCGGCACCCCCAACAAGCGCGCCCAGCCCCGCATCCCCTTCGGCTGGCTGGTGGAGCGCGGCATGCTGGCCCCGGGCACGGTGCTCACCGACAGCCGCCGACGCCACGTGGCGCGCGTCAGCGCCGACGGCACCCTGGTGACGGACGGCTTCCGGGGCTCCATCCACAAGGCAGGCGCCCACGTGCAGAAGGCGCCGGCCTGCAACGGCTGGCAGTTCTGGCACACGGACGTGAAGGGCGAGCTGGTGCCCATCGACGTCTACCGCCAGAAATTAAGGGTGGAATTGCGCTAGAGCACTTCCGGAATAGACAGAATCGAAAGGGGATTCCCAAAGGTGGCAAAATGTGATTCAAGCTATGAGCTGGGTTAAAGGAGGCCAGCCATGGATGACACGACCTTATTCGGAAGACCTTCGTGAACGAGTTGTTCGAGTTGTTGAATCGGGGACCTCTCGCAATGCGGCGGCGAAGCGGTTTGATGTGAGCGTCAGCTTCGTCGTCAAGTTGATGCAGCGGTGGAAGCAGCGGGGAACGATCAAAGCCGACAAATACGGCGGCTGGAAGAAACCGAAACTGGCCCCCCATGCCGATCGCATTCGGGCTCTGGTCAAGGAGAACTGCGACATCACCCTCGACGAGCTTTGCGCCCTTCTGGCCACCGAGGGGATCGAGACCAAGCGCTCGACGCTGGGCGACTTTCTTCTGGCTCAGGGGATGAGTCGAAAAAAAAGACGGCCCACGCCGCGGAGCAGGAGCGCCCGGACGTGGCGGCGGCGCGAGCCGCCTGGCGCAACGAGCAGCCTGGGCTGATTGCCGAACGGCTGGTCTTTCTCGACGAGACCTGGGCGCGGACGAACATGGCCCGGCGTTATGGCCGGGCACCGCGCGGCGAACGGGTGGTGGCGGCCATTCCCCATGGCCACTGGAAGACAACCACGTTCATTGCCGCCCTGCGTCACGACCGGATAGACGCGCCCTGCGTTTTCGATGGCCCGATCAACGGCGCGTGCTTCCTTGCCTGGGTCCGGCAAGCCTTGGTCCCGACCCTGTCTGCGGGTGACATCGTCATCATGGACAACCTCAGTTCCCACAAGGTCGCCGGCGTACGCGAGGCCATCGAGGCGGTCGACGCAACGCCGCTCTACCTGCCGTCCTACAGCCCCGATCTCAATCCCATCGAGCAGGTCTTCGCCAAGCTCAAAGCCATTCTCCGCAAGGTCGGCGCCAGGACCGTCGATGACCTCTGGCGGGCCATCGGAGACGCCCTCGATGAATTCTCTCCAACCGAATGCAGAAACTACCTCGTCAACGCAGGATATTCCGTCTAAACCGGAAGTGCTCTAGAGCGAATTCCATTCAAATGGAATCGCTTCTCAGTTTTGCCTCTGGCCGCTCAAGGCCTGAGCCGGCTTTTCGCATGTTTCCACTAACATGGAAAATGCTCTAAAGCCGGATATTCAGTTCTTCGACTTGTCCACCAGCTGGCCTTCGGCGATCCACGGCATCAAGGCGCGCAGCCTTTCGCCGACGGCTTCCAGCGGGTGTTCGGCGGCGCGGCGGCGCATGGCCTTGAAGCTGGGCAGCCCGGCTGCGTTCTCCAGCATCCACTCCTTGGTGAAGCGGCCCGACTGGATGTCGTCCAGCACCTCCCTCATGCGCGCCCGGACGCCGTCGTCGATGATCTTCGGGCCCGAGCAGTAATCGCCGTATTCGGCGGTGTTGGAAATGGAATAGCGCATGTTGGCGATGCCGCCCTCGTAGATCAGGTCGACGATCAGCTTGACCTCGTGCACGCACTCGAAATAGGCCATTTCCTCGGCGTATCCGGCCTCGACGAGGGTCTCGTAGGCGGCCTGGATGAGCGAGGTGAGCCCCCCGCAGAGCACCACCTGCTCACCGAACAGATCGGTCTCGCATTCCTCGCGGAAGGTGGTCTCGATGATTCCGGCGCGCCCGCCCCCGATGGCGGACGTATAGGCGAGCGCGATATCGAGGGTGTTGCCGGTGGCGTCCTGATGGATGGCCAGCAACATGGGCACGCCGGCGCCGCGCAGGTATTCGGAGCGCACCGTGTGACCCGGTCCCTTGGGGGCGACCATGAACACGTCCAGGTCCTCCCTGGCCTCGATCAGCCGGAAATGAATGTTGAGGCCATGGGCGAACGCCAAGGCCGCCCCTTTTTTCAGGTTGTCGCGCAGATGATCGTCGTAAAGCGCCGCCTGCCCCTCGTCCGGGGTCAGGACCATGACCACGTCGGCCCAAATCGCGGCCTCGGAAGGAGAGACAACCTTCAGCTTCTCGCCCTCGGCCTTCTTGGCGCTGGCCGATCCCTCGCGCAGCCCGACGACCAAGTCCTTGACGCCGCTGTCGCGCAAATTGAGAGCATGGGCGTGGCCCTGGCTGCCGTAACCGAGGACGGCCACTTTCTTCGACTTGATCAGGTTGACGTCGGCGTCTCTGTCATAATAAACGCGCATGGAGATTTCCCCCTCTTAAGGACATTTAGATCAGAACGGCTGGGAGCCGCGGGCGATGGCGACCACCCCGGTTCGCGACACGTCGATAAGGCCGATGGGTTCCATGAGGTTGATGAAGGCGTCGAGCTTGCCTGTGTTGCCAACGATCTCGAAGATGAAGGACTCGTTGGTGCTGTCCACCACGCGGGCCCGGAATATGTCGGCGATGCGCAAGGACTCGACCCTGGACTCGCCGCTGCCCTGCACCTTCACCAGGGCCAGTTCCCGCTCGACGCTCGGGCCCTCCAGGGTCAGGTCGCTGACCTTGTGGACCGGAACCAGGCGTGCGAGCTGGGCCTTGATCTGTTGGATGATCATCGGCGTGCCCGACGTGGCGATGGTGATGCGCGACAGGTTGGCCTTCACGTCCACCTCGGCCACGGTCAGGCTCTCGATGTTGTAGCCCCGTCCCGAGAAAAGGCCGATCACGCGGGCGAGAACGCCCGGCTCGTTGTCCACCAGGACAGCGATGGTATGCCCGTTGATGATATCCGCTTCAGATGCCGCCATCTTCGATTCCTACTGCGGCGCCAAGGCCAAATAAACTTAAAATCGATGGCAGGGGCGCCGCTTCCTAAACCAGCACCATGCCTTCCTCGGATGCCGGTGTTTCGGCCTCGTCCTCGGGCCCCAGCAGCATTTCGTTGTGGGCCGCCCCGGAAGGAATCATCGGGAAGCAGTTTTCGTTCTGATCCACGCGGATGTCGGCGATGACCGCCTTGTCGACCTCGATCATTTCCTTGATCAGGTCATCGACCTCGCCCGGCTTGGTGGCCCTCAGGCCCACGGCGCCGAAGGATTCGGCCAGCTTCGTGAAATCTGGAAGCGATTCCATGTAGCTTTCCGAATAGCGGCCCCCGTGCAGAAGCTCCTGCCACTGGCGCACCATGCCCATGTACTGGTTGTTGATGATGAACACCTTCACCGGCAGGCGGTATTGGGCGATGGTCGACATCTCCTGGATATTCATCAAGATTGACGCCTCGCCGGCGATGTCGATGACCAGCGCATCGGGGTGGGCGACCTGCGCCCCCATGGCCGCCGGCAGGCCGTAGCCCATGGTTCCGAGGCCGCCGGACGTCAGCCAGTGATTCGGCTTCTCGAACAGGAAGTACTGGGCCGCCCACATCTGGTGCTGCCCCACCTCGGTGGAGATGAATACCTGGTCCCGGGACTTGGTCAGTTCATAAAGGCGCTGGATGGCGTATTGGGGCTTGATCACCTCGTCGTCGTGTCTGTAGTGCAGGCAATCCCGCTTGCGCCAGCCGTCGATTTCCTTCCACCAGCCTTTCAGGGCATCCTCGTCGACCTTCGCCTGCCTGGACTTCCAGATCTTGAGCATGTCCTCGAGCACATGCCCCACGTCACCGACGATTCCGACGTCCACGCGCACGTTCTTGTTGATGCTCGAGAGGTCGATGTCGATGTGGATCTTCGTGGAGTTGGGGGAGAATTTGCTGAGCACGCCTGTGACCCGGTCGTCGAAACGGGCGCCCACGTTGATCATGACATCGCAATCATGCATGGCCATGTTTGATTCGTAGGTGCCGTGCATGCCGACCATGCCCAGGAACTGGGGATCCGAGGCCGGGTAGGCGCCCAGTCCCATCAGAGTCAGCGTGCAGGGGAACCCGGTCAGGCGCACGAACTCGGCAAGCAGCTGCGACGCTCCCGGGCCCGAGTTGATGACCCCGCCGCCGCAATAGAAAAGGGGCTTCTTGGCCGAGGCGATGATCCCGACGGCCCGCTTGATCTGATCGATGTCGCCCTTCACCTGTGGCTTATAGCTCTTGTGCTTGATCTGGCTGGGTGGCGTGTAGTCCCCCTTGGCCAGGGCCACGTCCTTGGGCAGGTCCACGAGCACGGGCCCCGGCCGGCCGCTGGTGGCGACCATGAAGGCTTCGTGGATGACGCGGGCCAGGTCAGCCACGTCCTTGACCAGGTAATTGTGCTTGGTGCAGGAACGGGTGATGCCTGTGATGTCGGCCTCCTGGAAGGCGTCGTTGCCGATCAGGTGGGTGGGCACCTGGCCGCAGATGCAGACCACGGGAATGCTGTCCATGAGGGCATCGGTCAGGCCTGTCACCGTGTTGGTGGCCCCCGGCCCCGACGTCACAAGGACCACGCCCGGCTTGCCGGTGGAACGCGCATACCCCTCGGCCGCGTGAACGGCGCCCTGCTCGTGGCGGACGAGGATGTGGCGAAAGTAGTCCTTTTCGAACATCTCGTCGTAAATCGGCAATACGGCCCCCCCGGGATAGCCGAAGACGGTATCCACGCCTTGATCCTTCAAGGCCTGAAGCAGGATTTGGGCCCCGGTCATCTGATCGCTCGCCATTTTAATTCTCTATCCAACAACAAGGGGAACAACACCAGAACACCAACGACCGCCCGAAACGGAGCGGCGAACCCGCCCGAAACGCAGGGTTCCGGGCGTTAAAGAACGGGCAAACTAGTCGTTCACGTTTGCCCGGTCAACAGAAACTGACGAATAAATGAAAAGATTTCGGCGCGATGGCTTTCCGAATATTGCGCAAACACCTCACAGGGCCCGGTCATCTGATTTCGCAGCCAGGTCAGTTGGCGCTTGGCGAACCGCTGCGTGGCCCGGGTCCAGGCTTCAACGGCTTCATCGAGACCGATTTCCCCCTCGAGATGGCGGCCGAGATCGGCCACGCCCAGGGCCTTCATCGCGGGCAGGCCGGGGTCCAGCCCCTGCTTGAGCAGGGAAGCCACTTCGTCGAGGACGCCGCCCTCGATCATGGAATGGATGCGGGCCTCGATGGCGTCGCGGAGCGCATCCCTCGGGGGCGCCAGAACGATGGTGGCGAAACGGGCATCGACCGAAGGCGCGGCGGCCTCCCCTTGCCATTCGCTGAGCGGCCTTCCGGTCGCCCGGGCCACCGAGTAGGCGCGGATCAGCCGCTGGGTGTCCTCGGCTGGCAACCGCGCCGCCGCCTCGCCGTCCAGTTCCGCCAACTTGTCGCGGAAGGCCGCGCCGCCGAGACGGGAGTGCAGGGACAGGGCTTCGTCCTTGACGCGTTTCGGGATTTCCGGAACCGGGGCCAGGCCGTCGGTCAACGCCTTCAGGTATAGGCCGCTGCCGCCGACGACGATGGGCAGCCGCCCCGCCGACCGCGCCCCGTCGATTTCAGCGGACGCCATCCTCAGCCAGCGCCCGGCCGAACAGGGATCGGCGGCCCCGAGAACGCCGAACAGCCGGTGCGGAACCCGGGCTTCGTCCACGGCCGAGGGCCTGGCCGTCAATATGCTCAGCTCGCGGTAGACCTGCATGGAATCGGCGTTGATCACGGTGCCGTCGAATTCCCGGGCGGCGTCCATGGCCAAGGCCGACTTGCCGCTGGCCGTCGGCCCGGCGATGACGAGAACGGGATTGCCGGTGTCCATGGGAAACGTTAATCGAGAACCATTGATACCAGGCCATCGGCCAGTTTCGGTTCGAACCAAGTGGACTTGGCCGGCATGAAGTCGCCCGCGTCGGCGACGGCGAGAAGGTCTTCGATCGCCGTCGGGAAGAGGGCGAAGGCCGCGGCCATCTCGCCGGAATCCACGCGACGCTCCAACTCTTCCAGTCCCCGAATCCCGCCGATGAAGTCGATACGGGAATCGAGCGTGGGATCGACGATGCCCAGCACCGGTTCCAGCAGGCGCTCGCCGAGAAGGTTGATATCGAGGCGGCTGACGGCGGCGGCTGACGGCGGCGGCGGTTCCCGGCTCAGGGCGAGGCTGTACCATCGGCCGTCCAGATAGAGGCCGAACTCGCCCCGGCGTCCGGGACGGAATGGATCGGGGCGGGCCTCGACGGTGAAACTCTCGCCTACCCTTCCTAAGAAGGCATCGGCGTCGAGGCCGCCCAAATCGCGCACCACCCGGTTGTAATCGAGGATTTGCACCTGGTCGTCCGGAAAGGAAACGACGAGGACTGAGTTATATGACGCCTCAGCCCCAGCGCTGGGGTTCGCGGCGCGCCTTTCCTCGGCCACGCGCGCGGCGGCGGCCGAGCGGTGATGGCCGTCGGCGATATAAAGGGCGTCCATGGCGTCGAATTCCCGGGCCAGGCTTTCCATGAGGCCACCGTCGCCGATCACCCAGATCGCGTGCACGACGCCGCCGTCAAGCGTCGCCTCCAGGTCCGGGGGGCCTTCGGCGGCCCGGTTCAGGAGTCCATCCACCGTAGGCTGGGACCGGTGGACGACCATCACCGGTCCCGTCTGGGCGTTGACGGCTTTTATCTGCCTGGCCCTGTCCGCGACCTTGTCGGGATTTGTGGATTCGTGACGGCGGATACGGTTGGTTGAGTATGCCGCGAGCGAGGCCGCCGCCACCAGGCCCGTCTGGGCGTGATTTCCCATGGTCAGCCGGTAGACGTAAAAGCATGGCCCGGGATCGCGCTTGAGGATGCCCGCCTCCTGCATGGCGGTAAAATTCTCCGCGGCCTTGGCGTAGGCTTCAGGGGCAGAGGCTTCGGCGCCCGGGGGAAGATCGATCTCGGGCCGGGAAACATGAAAAAAGCTCCACGGATTGCCTTCGGCCCATTGCCGCGCCTCTTCCGTGGAGACGACGTCGTAAGGGGGAGCAATCACCCGGGCCGCCTTGCCCGGTCCCGGCCTCAGGCCGGCAAAGGGGCTGACGAGCGAACGGGGCGATGCGGTCGCGCCGCCGGGACGGGTGTCACTTCCGGGCAAGGGGCACGCCGGCAGGGAGCCTCATCACGTTTTGTCGATGCGCAGGGCGATAAAGCGCAGGCCTCCCTGCCCTTCCAGGAGAAGCAGCACCGACTTGCGGCCGGAGGCGCGCGCCTGTTCGATTTTCTCCGCAACCTGGTCCGGGGATGTCACCTCGTCCTGGCTCACCTCGACGACCACGTCGCCGGGCCGTATGCCCTTCTCGGCGGCGGCGCCGCCGTCCTCGACGTAGGTGACCACCACCCCTTTGGTGTCCTTTTCGAGCTTGAAGCGTTCGATCAGCCGGGGCGTCTTCTTCGACAGGGTGAGCCCAAGGATATCAAAGGACCGCTTTCCCGATTCCTGCTTCTCGCCGCCGGACCGGGACGCCACCACGGTTTCATCCTCGTCCAGTTCACCGACGGTGACGGGGACGGTCATCATCTTGTTGTTACGCCAGATCTTGACCTCGACCGGCTTGCTGATATCGGTTTCGGCAACGATGCGGGGCAGTTTGCGCATCTCGGAGACGACCTTGCCGTCGAATTCGAGAATCACGTCGCCGGGCTGGATTTTCGCCTTTTCCGCCGGCCCGTTCTCGATGATGCTGGCCACCAGTGCGCCCGTCGGTTTCTCCAGCCCCAGGGATTCGGCGATCTCGTCCGTGACGGCCTGTATGTGGACGCCAAGCCAACCGCGGCGAACCTGGCCATGCTTGATCAATTGATTGACGATCGGCTCGACCGACGAGGACGGGATGGCGAAACCGATGCCGACGCTGCCGCCGGATGGGGAAAAGATGGCGGTGTTGATGCCGATGACCTCGCCTTTCAGGTTGAACATGGGTCCGCCCGAATTGCCTCGGTTGATGGAAGCGTCGGTCTGGATGAAATCGTCATAGGGGCCGGCATTGATATTGCGGCCCCTGGCGGAGATGATGCCGGCGGTGACCGTGCCGCCAAGACCGAAGGGATTGCCGATGGCCAACACCCAATCCCCGACGCGGGCGGCGTCCGAATCACCGAACACCAATGACTTCAATTCCTTGCCATCCGGGTTCACCTTGAGCACCGCGATGTCCGCCTTGGCGTCCCGGCCGACGACTTCGGCCTTGAGCCGGGTATTGTCCTGGAAAATGACCGTGATCTCGTCCGCGTCCTGAATGACGTGATTGTTGGTCACTATGTACCCGCTGACATCCAGGATGAACCCCGAACCGAGGGACGTGGCCTTGCGCCTCTGCTGCGGGCGGTTGCGGTCGAAGAATTCCTTGAAAAAATCCTCGAAGGGCGATCCGGGCGGCACCCGGGGGATTTCCACGCCGCCGCGGCCTTCGATCGTCTGGGTCGTCGAGATATTAACCACCGAGGGAAGCAGCCTCGCGGTCAGGTCGGCGAAGCCGTCGGGAGCCGGTTTCGCCTGGGCCGTCACGGCGAAAGCGAACAGGGCCAACAGGCCGGCGGCCAACCAGGCGGCACGGTCCGATCTCCATACCGATTGACGGGCATCCGCGCCTGTCCTCTCGGGGCAAGCGCCGCCCATGCGCATGTGGTTCACGGCTATATTCTCCATCATCTGATCGTATCTATAAATCATTGGCACACCCGCGATTTAGTCACGAAGACCCTTTCATGCAAGGGGGCCGATTTGGCGGCTCCTATGGGACTAAAATGTGGTCTAACTGTGGCACGGCCGCCCACCTCACAAAAATGTTATCGAGTCCGCAACCGCTTCAGCCGCGCACCAGCCAGACGATGCCCACGCCCAAGGCCGCCGCCGCGACTCCGGCCGTACGCAAGTAGCCCCGGGGTTGATCCAATACATAAAGCATGGCCCTTTTCATGGCCTCGGGAAAGAGGGCGTAAAGGGCGCCTTCGATGGCCATGGCCAGGGCGAGGGCGGTCAAAAGATCGGACATGATCCCGCCTCACTCCGCCTGGCCGTTCGGTACGTCACCCCGGCGCCGCGCCCCGCGAGGCGCCGCCGGTTATTTCCCCTGGCCGCTCTGGTCGCCGAAAAACCTGAAAAAATCGCCTGTCGGCGGACCGATGTAACTGGTGGTCTCCCCTCTCAGGCCTTCCTTGAGGGCGTTCATGGAAATCCAGAAGTCGAAGAACTCGCGATCCTGGCCATAGGCGGCATTATAGGTGTTTTGCGCCTTGGCTTCGCCCTGGCCGCGCAGGATATCGCCCTCCTTTTGGGCATGGGCCTGGATGATCGTCTGCTGCTTGTCGGCGTCGGTGCGGATGCGTTTCGCTTCCTTCTGGCCTTCGGCCCTTATCTTCCGCGCCTCCTGTTCGCGCTGGGTCTGCATGCGGCGGAAGACCGCCTGGCTGTTCTCGTCGGGAAGATCGACGCGCTTGATCCTGACGTCGATGACGTCGATGCCGAAGGCCACGGCCTGTTCCTTGACCCGATTGGCGATGGCCTTGATGAGGTTCGAGCGTTCAGGAGTCATCAAAGTCGCCAAGGTCGCCTCCCCGAAGACGGCGCGCAGGTTCGCGTTGATGATGTTGCCGAGCCGGAGCTCCATGCCCTGTTCGTTATTGACCGTCATAAAGAATTTCAGGGGATCGACGATTCGATAGCGGGCGAAGGCGTCGACCACGAGCTGCTTCTGGTCGCGGGTGGGCACCTCTTCGCTCTTGGCGTCGAAATCCAGGATCCGCTGGTCGAAATAGACGACGTTCTGGACGAACGGCATCTTGAAATGGATACCGGCTTCGGGGACCACATCCTTTGTTTCGCCGAACTGGAGCACCAGGGCCTGTTCGCGTTCGTGGACCGTGTACACCGAGTCGAAAAGGAGCACGCCGAGGACGACGACGGCCAGGCCGATTACGGCAAGGTATGTCTTGTTCATTGCCCGACCTCCCCGCCGCTACGTTTCCTCAATTCCGGCAAGGGCAGGTAGGGGATCACGCCGGAGCCGCCCGACCGGTTGTCGATCAACACCTTCTCCATGTCCCCCATCACCGACTGCATGGTTTCCAGGTACATCCGGCGCTTGGTCACTACCTTATCACTCCTGTATTCCGTCAACACCGACAGGAAGCGTTGCGACTCTCCCGTGGCGATGGCGATTTTCTCTTCCTTGTAGGCCTCGGCGGCGTTGGTGATCTTCGCGGCCTCGCCCTCGGCCCTTTGCACGATTTCGAAGCGGTAGGCGTTCGCTTCGTTGATCGCGCGTTCCTTGTCGGCGCGTGCCGCCTGGACGTCGCGGAAGGCGTTGAGAACGTTGCCGGGAGGATCGATTTTCTGCAATTGGACCCGGGTCACCTCGATGCCGGAGCCGTAGTCGTCCAGGATCCTCTGAATCAAGGCCTGGGCTTCAATCTCGACTTTGACCCGGCCCTGGGTGCGGGCGAATTCGAAGCCCGTCTTGCCGATGATCTCGCGCATGGCGCTTTCAGACGCGTCCTTGACCGTGATCTCCGGGTTGCGGATGTTGAAGAGGAACAACTCGGCGTCCTTGATGATCCAGAAGGTGACGAACTGGATATCGATGATGTTCTCGTCGCCGGTCAGCATCAGGCTTTCCTGGGGCACGTTGCGCAGCATGTTCGTGCGCTGCTGCACGTTCGCGCGCTGCTCGTCGAAGCCGGAGCGGAATCCCACCTGGGTCCGTTGCACGCGGGTCACTTTCGGCTTGTAGATGGTGCCGATGGGCGAGGGAAAGAACCAATGCAGGCCCGGGGCGGTGGTCTGGGTGTACTTGCCGAAAAGCAGCACGACGCCTTGCTCTTCCGGCTGCACCCGGTAGAAGCCGCTGAGCAGCCAGAGCGCCGCCACCGCCAGAATTATCAGGAGGATGCCGCGCCTGGAACCGACGCCGCCAGGCATGAACTTCCTGAACCCTTCCTGGCCGCGGCGCAGGAATTCCTCGATGTCCGGCGGTTGGGAAGAGGAGGGCCCTCCCCCTCCCCATGGGCCGCCGCCTTGTGCTTTCCAGGGCATGAATTTCGTCCTTTTTTTGAAGGTCCTTAGTAAACGACCTATGGCATTTCAATTTCAGATACGTATATCTAAAGCGCACGGCCGGTCTGTCATTAGCCTTATAGGACAGGTTGGCCATCGGCGCAACGCGCAGGAGCGCCGCGAACGCCGAATGATATCGGATCATGCCCAGGAGAATGCAAGCATGAGCGAGGTTACCGAACAACAAATCCTTGAAGCCCTGAATGCCGTCAACGATCCGGAGACGGGCAAGGATGTCGTAACCCAGGGCATGGTTTCGGGCTTGCAGGTCAAGGACGGCCACGTGGCCTTCGCCTTGGAGGTGGACCCGGAACGGGGTCCCACCCTGGAATCCCTGCGCAAGGAGGCGGAAAAGACCGTTCACGCCCTTCCCGGCGTGCTCTCGGCCACCGTGGTGCTGACCGCCGAGCGTCCGTCCCAGCCCGCTCCCGGCCCCGGAGGCCAGCCCGCTCCCGGCCCCGGAGGCCAGCCCGGACCCAGCCCCGGAGGACAGCCCGGACCCAGCCCCGACAAAGCCCTGATGCCGGGGGTTCAATCCATCGTCGCCGTGGCCTCGGGCAAGGGCGGCGTCGGCAAATCCACGACGTCGGTCAACCTGGCGCTCGCCCTGGCGGCGGGCGGGCATAAGGTGGGGCTCCTCGACGCCGACATCTACGGCCCCTCCATGCCGCGCATGATGGGAATCACGGGTCAGCCCACGTCCTCGGACGGGCACCGCCTCGATCCCATGGAAAACTACGGGGTCAAGTGCATGTCCATGGGCTTCCTGGTGGAGGAGGACACGCCGGTCATCTGGCGCGGCCCCATGGCCCAGTCGGCCCTCCAGCAGATGATGCGCGACGTCAACTGGGGAAACCTGGATATCATGATCGTCGACCTGCCGCCCGGAACCGGCGACATCCAACTGACCATAGCCCAGCAGGTGCCCCTGGCAGGCGCGGTTATCGTGTCCACGCCCCAGGACATCGCCCTATCGGACGCGCGCAAGGGACTCAACATGTTCCGCAAGGTGGACGTGCCTGTCTACGGCATCATCGAGAACATGAGCTATTTCCTCTGCCCCCACTGCAACGAACGCTCCGAGATTTTCAGCCACGGCGGCGCCCGCCGGGTGGCCGAAACCCTGGGCACGGACTTCCTCGGCGAGATTCCCCTGTCCATGGACATCCGGGAGACCTCCGACAGCGGCCGGCCCATCGTCGTCTCCGATCCCGGCAACGAACACGCCAAGGCCTTCATGGCCATCGCCGAAAAGATATGGGAGAAAACCGGCAAGGCGGCGGTCCAGGCGCCGAAGATCGTGGTGCAGTAGGCCCGGGAGCGTTGCGGCGCTCCCTTAAATCCTGTCCAGGACCACGAAACTGTAGGCCGGTACGTCCGGGCCTTCGGCGTCATGGTCTTCGCGCCCGACCTCCTTCCAGGCGCCCGCATCGAGGACGGGGAAAAGAGTGTCGCCGGAAACCTGGATGTGAACCTCCGTCAGGTACACGCGCCGGGCCAGGGGCATGGCCATGCGGTAGATATCGCCGCCGCCGATGACCATGGCTTCCCCGGCGCCTTCCCCTTCGGCGATCTTGAGCGCCGCGTCCAGGCCGCCGGCCACGCGGATCCCGTCCTCCCCATACGAGGCGTCCCGGGTAATCACGATGTTGGTCCGCCCGGGAAGGGGCCTGCCGATAGATTGGAACGTCTTGCGTCCCATGATCACGGGCTTGCCCATGGTCAGAGCCTTGAACCTCTTCAAATCCGCCGAAATGCGCCAGGGCAGGCCGCCCGCCCGGCCGACGACCCGGTTTTCCGCCATCGCGGCAATGAGGGATATACGCATGCGCCTAACGCCTAAACCGCGATGGGCGCGGCGATGGGCGGATGGTGCTCGTAGCCCAGCAGGCGGAAATCCTCGTAAGCGAAGTCGAAGATGCCGGCGACCTCCGGGCTTATTTCCATGACCGGCAGGGGCAGCGGTTCACGACTCAACTGCTGGTCCGCCTGCTGGAAGTGGTTGGCGTAGAGGTGGGCGTCGCCGAAGGTATGGACGAAGTCGCCAGGAGCCAGGTCCGTGACCTGGGCGATCATCATGGTCAACAGGGCATAGGACGCGATGTTGAAGGGCACGCCCAGGAAGATGTCGGCGCTGCGCTGGTAGAGCTGGCAGGACAGCTTGCCTTCGGCGACGTAGAACTGGAACAGGCAATGACACGGCGGCAGGGCCATCTGGTCCACGTCGGCCACGTTCCAGGCGCTGACGACCAGGCGGCGCGAATCGGGATTGGCCTTGATCTGCTCCACGACCCGGGTGATCTGGTCGATGCCGCCCCCGCCGGGGACCGGCCAGGACCGCCACTGGGACCCGTAGACGGGGCCGAGATCGCCCGTCTCGTCGGCCCATTCGTCCCAGATGCGGACCCCGTGATCGTTCAGGTACTTGATATTGGTGTCGCCCCTGAGGAACCACAAAAGCTCGTGGATAATGGACTTGAGGTGCAGTTTCTTGGTGCTGACCAGGGGAAACCCGGCGCCGAGGTCGAAGCGCATCTGATAGCCGAAGACGCTCTTGGTTCCGGTGCCCGTCCTGTCCGGCCTGAACACGCCGTTCCGGCGCACGTGCCTCAAGAGGTCCAGGTACTGTTTCATATTCCTCGTGCCGGAAGTCGAATTTGAGTGGCCCGGCGGGACTGCCGAGGGCATATTACCCGGTGCCGACAGGCGGCGCAAAGTCCCAGCGCCCTCTGCCCGGTTATCTCCGGAAAACCCTCTCCTGCCCCCTTCCCAAGGAAAAGGCAAATGCCTATATTGGTAATGTCGGGTAACCGACTATGGCGATAAACGCTTTGTGGAATAAGCGTTGCGGACCCGGGGGCAGTGCCCGGCGCCTCCACCATTCCATATCTGGGCCTCTGAATCGACGGCAGAGGTGACAGCAACCGAGGGGGCGAAACAGGATCGACGCGCGTGGTAAAGACATGGTTTTCGCCCGGCATGGTACCGCCGTTATCGGACCAAACTGATAAATGCCAACGACAACGAGGCATTTGCTGTAGCCGCTTAAGGCTGCTCCAGCGGGGTTCGGGGGGCACCTGGCAACAGAAGCCCCCCACTTCGGCCTGCAACCTTTCTAGGCCTCTGCCATGATCACGGATCCCCTCAGATACGACAAATGGATCGAAGAAGCCCTGCGCGGGGTCATCCGCAGGGTGCTGGTTCAAACGGCGGCCGAGGGGCTCCCCGGCGACCATTATTTCTACATCACCTTCCGCACCAAGGCCGACGGCGTGGCCCTGCCCGGCAAGCTGCTGGCCGAGCACCCGGATGAAATGACCATCGTTCTGCAGCACCAGTTCGATGACCTGGTCGTGGACGAGGACGCCTTCCAGGTCACCCTATACTTCAAGGGCAAGGGCGAACGCTTGCGCGTGCCCCTGAACGCCGTCACCGCCTTCGCCGATCCGTCGGTCAATTTCGGGCTCGAGCTGAAAACCATCAAGGTTCCGGGCAAGGCCATCGATCGGGCCTCCGGGACGGAAGACCTCCCCGCCGGGGACGGCAAGGCCATCAGCCCGGACAACGACCAGTCCGTCAAGGAAGACAAGATGGGCCAGGTCATCGCCTTGGACGCTTTCCGCAAGAAATAGGGCGTGGGCGCCGTTTTCCCCGGGCATGTCCATGCCGATCGAAGCCGCCCCGGGAGGGTAGGATCATGAGCCAATACGTCCACCGCGAGATGTTCCCCCTTGGCGAAGACACCGCGCCCTACCGGCTGCTCACCACCGACTACGTGAGCCGGGACGAATTCGACGGCCAACCGGTCCTCAAGGTGGACACCCGGGCCCTGACCCTGATGGCGGCAGAGGCGATGCGCGACACCTCGCACCTGCTCCGTCCCGGCCACCTGGAGCAACTGGCCAGGATCCTCGACGACCCGGAGGCCTCCGACAACGACCGCTTCGTGGCCCTGGAACTCCTGAAGAACGCCAACATCGCCGCCGGCGGCGTCCTGCCCATGTGCCAGGACACGGGCACCTCCATCGTCTTAGGCCACAAGGGCCAGAACGTGTGGACCAACGGCGACGACGAAGCGGCGTTGTCCGAAGGCATCCTCAAGGCTTTTCTCGACAACAACCTGCGCTACAGCCAGATGGCGCCCCTCGACATGTTCGAAGAGGTCAACACCGGGAACAACCTGCCGGCCCAGATCGACCTGTTCGCCGGACCGGGCGATGCCTACAAGCTCATGTTCGTGGCCAAGGGCGGCGGCTCGGCCAACAAGACCTTCCTCTACCAGGAGACCAAGGCGCTGCTCAATCCGGAACGGCTGATGGGGTTCCTGGACGAGAAGTTGAGGTCGCTCGGCACGGCGGCCTGCCCGCCCTATCACCTGGCCATCGTCATCGGCGGCACCTCGGCCGAGCTGACCTTGAAGACGGTGAAGCTGGCGAGCACCCATTTCCTCGACACCCTGCCCCGGAAGGGCAACGAATACGGCCAGGCCTTCCGCGACACCGAAACCGAGCAGGCCGTCTTCGAGATGTGCCAGGGCTTAGGGATCGGCGCCCAGTTCGGGGGCAAGTACTTCTGCCACGACGTGCGGGTGATCCGGCTGCCCCGCCACGGCGCCTCGCTGCCGGTTGGGATCGGCGTGTCCTGTTCGGCCGACCGCCAGATACTGGGCAAGATCACGGCCGACGGGGTGTTCCTGGAGGAGCTGGAGAAGAACCC
>JADFTO010000313.1 GCA_022560215.1 Pseudomonadota bacterium
ACAGTTTAAGCCTCATAAGTCATTGATCTATAGATAATATTAGTCGATTCTGGATTCTTGGATATTCTCTCGCAATAGGTCAAACTTTTTGCAGCTTGGTATAACCCTTAGAAGACCACAAGGCGGCGACATTGAACCGAACAGGAACGCGTGCCGTAAGAATTCGAATCACGGCCCCTTGGGACCGGGCGCCGGTCCATATGCGCGCCCTGTCGCTGCCTATCCTTCTGCCGAGCCTTCATGAGGGCCTTCGACTTAGGTGCCCTTGAACGTCTTTCGCCGCACCGTGGCCGGCGTTCAGGGGAAGCGAGCCGTTGAGAATAACGCTGCACCTTTGTTGAAGGAAGGAATCAGTTCCATGAGTGGAACCAAGGACGCCATCCGAGTCATCATTTTCGACACCACATTGCGCGACGGCGAGCAATCGCCGGGCGCGTCGATGAATCTGGACGAGAAACTGCGCATCGCCCTGGTCCTCGAGGAAATGGGCGTGGACGTGATCGAGGCCGGGTTTCCCATAGCCTCGGACGGGGATTTCGAGGCGGTCAGCGAAATCGCCAGGACAGTCAAGAAATCCATAGTTTGCGGCCTGGCCCGGGCCACCAAGGACGACATCGACCGGGCGGCCGGAGCCATCAAGCCGGCCGAACGCGGACGCATCCACACGTTCATATCCACCAGTCCCCTGCACATGAAGCACAAGCTTCAGATGGAGCCGGACGCCGTCCTGGAAGCGGTGACCGATAGCGTCACCCTGTCCAGGAAATACACCGACGACGTGGAATGGTCGGCCGAGGACGGATCGCGCACCGAGCACGACTTTCTCTGCCGCTGCGTGGAAGCCGCCATCGAGGCCGGAGCCGGCACGATCAACATCCCCGATACGGTCGGTTACGCCATTCCCGAGGAATTCTCGGCCCTCATCGGCATGTTGTTCGAGCGCGTGCCCAACATCGACAAGGCCGTGATTTCCGTGCACTGCCACAACGATCTGGGCCTGGCGGTCGCCAATTCCCTGGCCGCGGTGCAGATGGGCGCCCGGCAGGTGGAATGCACCATCAACGGCTTGGGAGAACGGGCCGGAAACGCGGCCATGGAAGAGATCGTCATGGCCATCCGCACCCGTCACGACACCATGCCCTATTCGACCGGCATAAAGACGGAGAACATCACCAAGGTCTCGCGCCTGGTCTCCACCATCACCGGGTTCACCGTGCAGCCCAACAAGGCCATCGTCGGCGCCAACGCCTTCGCCCACGAGGCGGGCATCCATCAGGACGGGGTTCTCAAGCACGCGGGAACCTATGAGATCATGACCCCGGAATCGGTGGGACTGACCAAATCCATCCTGGTGATGGGAAAGCATTCGGGGCGCCACGCCTTCAGGGAAAAGCTGAAGGAACTGGGCTATACCCTCGGCGACAACGCCATCCAGGACACTTTCAAACGGTTCAAGGACCTCGCCGACAAGAAGAAGGAAATCTTCGACGAGGACATCATCGCCCTTGTCGACGACGAGGTGGTCCGCTCCAACGACCGGGTGCGACTGGTCTCCCTGGAAATCCTGTGCGGGACCAAGCACCGGCCGCCCAAGGCCGACCTGGACCTGGAGATCGACGGCCAGGTCAAGCACTGCAAGGCCACGGGCGACGGCCCGGTGGACGCGGCGTTTAACGCCATCAAGAAACTGTTTCCCCACGAGGCGCGCCTGGAGCTCTTTCAGGTCCACGCCGTCACACGGGGCACCGACGCCCAAGCCGAAGTGACCGTGCGCCTGGAGGAACAGGGACGGTCCGTCAACGGCCAGGGGGCGGACACCGACACCATGGTCGCTTCCGTCAAGGCTTACGTGAATGCGTTGAACAAGCTCTTGGTGAAAAGGGAGAAATCGGCGCCGGCCGCGCTTTCGGCCTAGCCCATTGGTGAACGATTTCCTATAAAGGGACGCCGGAGAACGGTCTCCGGCGATCCTTGAGAGTCGGGGCGTCCCGGTCGGGTCGACCGTCCCGGCTTAAAGTTCGACCTGAGATGTGAGGGCCGATGTTTTCCAGTTTGTTTGGCTTCCTTTCGGCGGACATGGCCATCGACCTGGGTACGGCCAATACCCTTGTCTACGTAAAGGGCCGCGGAATCGTCCTCAACGAGCCTTCGGTCGTCGCCATCGCCGAAATCAAGGGAAAGAAACATGTGCTCGCCGTCGGCGAGGAGGCCAAACAGATGCTCGGCCGCACGCCCGGCAACATCCGCGCCATCCGGCCGCTTCGCGACGGCGTCATCGCCGATTTCGAAGTCGCCGAGGAGATGATCAAGTACTTCATCCGCAAGGTCCACAACCGGCGAAGCTTCGCCAG
>JADFTO010000124.1 GCA_022560215.1 Pseudomonadota bacterium
ACCGGAGTTGATGGACGATCCGGCACTCGACGGCAAGGCCCACGCCCATGCGCTGGGCGCCTTGAACCGGGTCAATCGAATGCTCCGCGTCCATCACAGACTGCATGCGTGCATCGGTCAACTCAGCGAACGGGGAGATGCGTCCATCCTTGATCTGGGCGCCGGGGGCGGGGGGTTCTTGGGCTACCTGTCCGATCGAATGGCGCCCGAACGTGGTCGTCCTCGCCTTGTGGGGCTCGACCGATCTGCGCCGGCGATGCGTTGCGCCCGAGGTTGGCATGGCGGCGCCATCCGCTGGCTGGTCGCGGACGCCCGAAACATTCCTTTGGCTGACAACAGCATCGACGTCGTTACGTGCTCTCTGTTTCTTCATCACTTTGACGAAGTCGATGCAGGCCGGATCCTCCGCGAAGCAGCCCGTGTGGCGCGGCGAGGGATCGTCGTGGACGATCTCGACCGCTCGCGTTTGGCGCTGGGGCTGACTTGGTTGGGAACCCGCGTCCTGAGCCGATCGCACGTCTTCCACGTGGACGGACCGCGATCGGTTCACGCCGCCTTCCGTCGCGGCCCGGGCCATCGACTGGGCGAAGGTCTGCTGCTCCCCCAGCCAAGCCTGATAGTCGCTTTCGGACTCCACCACCACGGTGCCGCGCATGTTATAGTGCCCGACGCCGCACAGTTCGAAACAGAGGAGGTCGAAGGTCCCGGTCCTGATGGGGGTGAACCAGAAGTAGGTGACCATGCCCGGGACCATGTCCATCTTGGCCCGGAACTGGGGCACATAAAAGTCGTGCAGGACGTCCTTGGAGCGCAGCAGCACCTTCACCGGCTGGTCGATCGGGATGTGGATTTCGCTGTCTTCTATGAGAATGTCGTCCTGCCCGTTGGGATCGTCCGGATTCAGGCCGAAGGGGTTGGTATCGCTGATATTCTTGATTTCGGTAGTGCCCAGCACGCCGTCCTTGCCGGGGAGGCGGAAGCTCCACTGCCATTGCTCGCCCACGGCCTCTAACTCCGCCGCCTCATCGGGGACCGTGATGAACTGGTTCCAGGCCACCAAGCCGGGCGCCAGCAACGCCGCCACGCCCACCGTGGTAAGGATGGTGAGCCACCACTCCAGCTTGTTGTTCTCGGGCTCGTACGCCGCCCGCCTGTCCTCCCGGTATCGGAAGCGGTACACGCAGTAGGCCGTGAACAGGACAACGGCGATGAAAACGACGCCGGTGATCCAGAACGTGATGATGATCGTGGTGTCGATGAAACCCCAATTCGACGCGATTTCTGTCCACCACCACGGGCTCATGACGTGAAACACGACAGTGCCAACGGCCACTAAAACCAGCATGAGTGCTACGAACATAGCCCACCCTCTTCGCATATCCGAGCCGCCTGGCCCCCCCCCGGGGCACCCGCGGGAGGGGCGGATGAGACGAACCAGCGGTCACCGACTGCGAAATGGAATTAAACCATTTTAAAACTGGAAACAAGGGATTTAGAAATCGCGGCCAAGCTCGCGGCGGCGCCGCCTGAGGCCGGGACCGCGGGCCCGGAATCCGACCCCCGCTCCTTGGATTTCCCATGGCCAGGGCCATTTAAACTCATCTGCATTCACTCGCCCGGCCCCCTTCCCGCCAGATATTGGAATCTTTCCAAAGACGGGGCGACAAATTTCCAGTGTCCGCGTATAATCACCCGGCGTCTGGGGGCCCGGCGTGTGCGGCGGTCTTATCGACCGTTCCGGGTCATATTTGGCATCGCGGCCGCCCGTTCAAGAGATTCAGGAGGCACGGCCATGGCCAATGAAATTCCGATCTTCGAGGCGGACGCCTACAGGTCCACCCAACCGATGATTCGCACCATCGGCTGGGCGGACCTCAAGGACGCTTTGGCCGACGGCCTCGACGACTTCAAGGAAATGCCGACCCACGTGGCCTTCCTGTGCGTGATCTATCCCTTCATCATGCTCATCCTGGCCAGGACCTACGCCGGTTACGACGTCTTGCCGCTGGTCTTCCCGTTCCTCGCCGGATACACCCTGATCGGGCCCTTGGTGGCGACCGGAATGTACGAGTTGAGCCGGCGCCGGGAGCTGGGTCTCGACACCTCCCGGAGGCATGCCTTCGACGTCTTTCGCTCCCCGTCCTCCCGCTCCATCGTCACCCTCGGCATCCTGCTGTTGGCGGTCTACTTCGCTTGGCTGGCCGCGGCCCAGGCCATCTACGGGCAATACTTCGGCACCGCGGTGCCGGAATCGGTGGCGGGATTCATCGCCCAGGTCATCTCCACCCCGGCGGGCTGGTCGCTCATCGTCGTCGGCAACGGCGTCGGCTTCCTCTTCGCCGCCCTGGCGTTGACCCTCAGCGTGGTCTCCTTTCCCATGCTCCTGGACCGGGACGTGGGAGTAGCGATGGCGGTTCAAACCTCGATCAGGGTGGTTCTCGCCAACCCGGTCACCATGGCGCTGTGGGGCCTCGTCGTCGCCGTCGCCCTGTTCATCGGGGCCTTGCCTCTCTTCGTCGGCCTCGCCGTCGCGCTGCCGGTGCTCGGACACGCGACCTGGCATCTGTACCGCAAGGTTGTGGAGCCCCCCGCCTGATCCCGAATACCCTGAATGCCATCGGCAGGCGGGCAATCGTCCCCGGCGGTTTCTTGACTCTCGCCTTTCCGTCGCGGCTGAGGTAAATTATCCTGCCAAAGGCAGAATTAAAAACGTGATCCCTTTTAAAAAGAATTCGCCTTAGGGGAA
Organism: Pseudomonadota bacterium; assembly: GCA_022560215.1. Classification (GTDB taxonomy): domain Bacteria; phylum Pseudomonadota; class Alphaproteobacteria; order Rhodospirillales; family 2-02-FULL-58-16; genus JADFTO01. The sequence continues at coordinate 2,747 of JADFTO010000124.1, forward strand.
CGGCTCCGAACGGGGGACGGAAACGTGTTTCGGGAATCATCCCATACGGCAAGGACCACCAGCGCCCGTAAGGAAGCCCGGGGCGCGGACCGCGTCGTGCGCTTCCGGGTCGCCGATTACGCCACCCTTGCGAAACCGAGGGTGATGTCGCTGGTGGTGTTCACCGCCGTGGTCGGGATGGTGCTGTCGCCCGGCACCATCGACCCGCTGACGGCCGTGATCGCGGTGACCTGCATCGCCGTCGGCGCCGGCGCCTCCGGGGCCATCAACATGTGGTACGACCGCGACATCGACCATGTCATGCGGCGCACCCAGGACCGCCCCATCCCCGCCGGACGCATGGAGGCGGGCCGGGCGCTGGCCTTCGGGATCGTGCTCGCCGTCGGCTCCGTCACGGCCATGGCGCTCATGGTCAATGCCGTGGCCTCGGCGCTGCTGGCCGTCACCATCCTTTATTACGTGCTGCTCTATACCATGTGGCTCAAGCGCCGGACGACGCAGAACATCGTCATCGGCGGCGCCGCCGGCGCCTTGCCGCCGGTGATCGGCTGGGCCGCGGCGTCCGGTGAAATCGGCTTGGGCGCCGTGGTGCTCTTTGCCATCATCTTCCTGTGGACCCCGCCCCATTCCTGGGCGCTCGCCCTTTACCGGCGCGAGGACTACGCGCGGGCCGGCGTGCCCATGATGCCGGTGGTGGCCGGGGCCAAGCAGACCAAGATGCGGATCGTGATCTATTCCGTGCTTCTGGTCTCGGTGACGTTCCTGCCCTTAGGCCTAGGCATGGCCGGGGCGCTCTACGGCGCCGCCGCCGGGGTCCTCGGCGCGGGCTTCCTGTACAGGGCCTTCCGGGTCTGGCGCGACCCCTCGGAGAAGGCCCTGACGACGGCCCGGCCCTTGTTCTTCTATTCCATCACCTACCTGTTCCTGATTTTCGTCTTCCTGTTGGCCGAGCGGCTGATCCCGGCCATGATCTAGAGCACTATCGGGCTAGCATCCATGGCCGAGACCCCCTATTCGCGGCTGGAGAAGCTTTTCCGGCGGCTGAGCGCGCTTGCCGACGCCGAGGCCGTGCTCGACTGGGACCAGGCCGCCATGATGCCCCGGGGCGGCGCCACCGCCAGGGCGGGCCAAGTGGCCGAACTGAGGGCCGTTCGCCACGGCATGATATCGGCCCCCGAGACCGGCGACTTGCTCGACGCCGCCGAAGAGGGCGACGGGTTGGACGCCTGGCAGGCGGCGAACCTCCACCACATGAGGCGCCGGTGGACCCATGCCACGGCCCTCGACGAGACCCTGGTCCGGGCCCTGGCGGAAGCGGAATCCGCCTGCGAGACGGCGTGGCGGACGGCCCGGCCGGAGGCCGATTTCGCCGCCGTCCTGCCCTCCCTCCAGGCCGTCCTCGACCTGGTCCGCGAGGCCGCGGCCGCCAAGGCAGGGACTCTGGGCCTGGACCCCTATGACGCGCTGCTCGACCAATACGAGCCGGGCGCCAGGGCCGAGGACATCGACCCCGTGTTCGACGAGCTCGAGGACTTCCTGCCCGGACTGTTGGGCGAGGTGCTCGCCGCCCAGGCCGCCGGGTCCGCGCCAACGCCCCCGCCCGGCCCCTTCCCCGCGGATAAGCAGCGGGCGCTCGGCATGAGGCTCATGGAGGCCTTCGGCTTCGACTTCGACCACGGCCGCCTGGACGAGAGCCTGCACCCCTTCTGCGGCGGCGTGCCCGAGGACATCCGGGTCACCACCCGCTACGACGAGGACGACTTCGCCAGCGGCCTCATGGCCATCCTCCACGAGACCGGCCACGCCCTTTACGACCGCGGCCTGCCCCGGGCCTGGCGCGGCCAGCCCGTGGGGGACGCCATCGGCATGGCCGTCCATGAAAGCCAGTCCCTGCTCATCGAGATGCAGGTCTGCCGGTCGCGCCCGTTCATGGATTTCGCGGCCCCCCTCATCGCCGGGGCCTTCTCGGGCAAGGGAGCGGAATGGGAAGCCGGCAACCTCCACCGCCTGGCCATCCGGGTCCGCCCCGGCTTCATCCGGGTGGACGCCGACGAGGTCACCTATCCGGCCCACGTCATCCTCCGCTACCGGCTGGAGAAGGCCATGATCGAAGGCGGCATGGAAGCCGCCGACCTGCCCGGCGCCTGGAACCAGGGCATGGAGCGCGCCCTCGGGATCACGCCTCCCAGCGACCGGGAAGGCTGCCTCCAGGACGTGCACTGGTACGACGGGGCCTGGGGCTATTTCCCCACCTATACGCTCGGCGCCATGACGGCGGCGCAGCTGTTCCAGGCCGCCGATCGGGCCGACGGGGCCATCGGCGAAGGCATCGCCCGGGGCGATTTCGCACCCTTGCTGGCCTGGCTCGGCGAAAACGTCCACGCCAAGGGCTCCCTGCTTTCCTCGGACCAGTTGATCATCGCCGCCACGGGCCGGCCCCTGGACGCGGGCGCCTTCAAGGCCCACCTGAAAAGACGCTACCTGGACTGAGGCCGCCCGGGTCTTCAATGACGGGCGGCTTTGCCCTATACACCACCACGACCCCTCTTGGGAGATAGCTTCCCGTGAACTACGTGAGCACCCGGGGCAAGGCCCCCGTCCTCGGCTTCGACGACGTGCTGCTGGCCGGACTGGCCCGCGACGGCGGCCTTTACGTGCCCGAGGCCTGGCCCGCCTTTTCCCCGGGCGACATGCGCGATTTCGGCCGCCTCTCCTACCCCGAGCTTGCGGTCCGCGTGATGGCGCCTTTCATGGGCGGGCGCGCCGACGGCCTCGAGGCGATCGTCGCCGAGGCCTACCGGAATTTCGACCATGCCGACGTGGCGCCCTTGAAGGAGCTCGCCCCCGGGGAATGGCTGTTGGAGCTGTTCCACGGGCCGACCCTGGCCTTCAAGGACCATTCCCTGCAGTTCATGGGCCCCTTGTTCGACCGCGTGCTGGGGGAGCGCGGTGAGCGCATCACCGTCATCGGCGCCACCTCGGGCGACACCGGCTCGGCGGCCATCGAGGCCTGCCGCGACCGCGATAGCATCGAGATCTTCATCCTCCATCCCGAGGGGCGGGTGTCCGAATTCCAGCGCCGCCAGATGACCACCGTGCCTTCGGCCAACGTCCACAACATCGCCATCGAGGGCACCTTCGACGACTGCCAGGGCCTGGTGAAGGCCATGTTCAACGACCCGGCCTTCCGCCACCGCCACAAGCTGGCCGCCTTCAACTCCATCAACTGGGTCCGCATCATGGCCCAGATCGTCTATTACTTCCGCGCCGCCACCCTGCTCGGGGCGCCGGACAGCCGGGTCGCCTTCGCCGTGCCCACGGGCAACTTCGGCAACGTGTTCGCCGCCTACGCCGCCCACCGCATGGGGCTTCCCATCTCCCAGCTGGTGGTCGGCTCCAACCGCAACGACATCCTGACCCGCTTCTTCCGCACGGGCCGGATGGAAACCGGCGCCGTCCATCCCACCATCAGCCCGAGCATGGACATCCAGGTTTCCAGCAACTTCGAGCGTCTCTTGTTCGAACTCCTGGACCGTGACCACGCCCGAATCGCCGCCCTCATGGAGGGATTTAGCGATTCCGGCGGCCTGCGGGTGTCCGCCGGGCCCCTGGCCCGGGCCCGGGAGCTCTTCGATGGGAAAAGTTTCGACGACGACCAGACCCGGGCCACCATCAAGGCGGTCTACGAGGAGACCGGCCGGCTCATCGATCCCCACACCGCCGTCGGCGTCGCCGCCGGCCGGGCCCTGAAGCGGGACCCAGGCTCGCCCATGGTCTTCGTCGCCACGGCGCACGCGGCCAAGTTCGGAGACGCCGTCGAGGCGGCGGCGGGCGTCCGCCCCCGGCCGCCGGCCCGGCTCGACGGCCTGATGGAGCGGGAAGAGCGCTGCCGGGTGCTGGCCAACGATCTGGCCAAGGTGCAGGGCTTCATCACGGGCCGCCTGGCCGAGAGGGTGGCCGCGTGAGCGTCCGCGAGTCAACGCTCGCCAACGGCATGCGCGTGGTCAGCCACGCCATGGACACCGTCGAGTCGGTGTCGGTGGGAATCTGGGTCGCCGCCGGCGCCCGCAACGAGAGGCCGGAGATCAACGGCGTCTCCCATCTCCTGGAGCACATGGCCTTCAAGGGCACCGAGCGGCGCAGCGCCCGGGCCATCTCCGAGGAGATCGAGGCCGTCGGCGGCCACCTCAACGCCCACACCACCCGCGAATACACCGCGTATTACGCCAAGACGCTCAAGGAAGACCTGGAGCTCGCCGTGGACATCATCGCCGACATCGTGCAGCACCCGGTCTTCGATGCCGAAGAGCTGGAGCGCGAGCGCGCCGTCATCCTGCAGGAAATCCACCTCTCCCAGGACACGCCCGATGACGTGGTCTTCGACACCTTCCAGGAAATCGCCTATCCGGGCCAGGCCCTGGGCAGGCCCATCCTGGGGTCGGCGGAAAAAGTCGGGGCCATGCCCCGCCAGGCCGTCATCGACTATATGGGGGACCATTACGGGGCGTCCGCCATGGTGCTCGCCGCCGCCGGGCGCCTCGACCACGAGAGGCTGGTCGGCCAGGCCGAGGAAGCCTTCCGGGACCTGAAGGCGGGAGCGGGCGTGCCGGACGAGCCCGCCCGATACGCGGGCGGCGAGAGCCTCGAGGAACGGGACCTGGAACAGGTCCAGGTGGTCATCGGATATGACGGCATCGCCTGCGCCGACGACGACTTCTATCCGGCCTCGGTCTTCTCGACGCTCTTCGGCGGCGGCATGTCGTCCAGGCTGTTCCAGGAAATCCGCGAGAAACGCGGCCTGGTCTACAGCATCTATACCTTCCTTCCGTGCTTCTCCGACGGCGGCCTGTTCGGCGTCTACGCCGGAACGGGCGAGCGCGAAGTCCGGGACCTGATCCCCCTGATCGCCGATGAGATCGGCAAGGTGCGCGAAAGCGTCGGTGACGAGGAGGTGGAGCGCGCCCGCGCCCAGCTCAGGGCGAGCACGCTCATGAGCCTGGAGAGCACGTCGGCGCGCTCGGAGCAGCTGGCCCGCCAGATGATGGTCTTCGGCCGCCCGCTTCCCATCGAGGAAATCATCGCCAAGATCGAGGCCGTGGACACCGCCCAGGTGAAGGCGGTGGCCCGGCGCCTGACCGAGAGCAAGCCCACCATGGCCGCCCTCGGGCCGCTCGGCGGGTTGGACGGATTCGAGGGCTTCGGGCCGCGTGCCTGAAGTTAGAGCGGTTCAGGATTGATAGGAATCAATTTGATGGGAGCAGATCGGTTCATTCGGGCAGGCGCGGCGCGCCCAGCGATGCCGCAGCATCGGGCAAGCATCGGGCAAGCGTTGCA
>JADFTO010000125.1 GCA_022560215.1 Pseudomonadota bacterium
CTGCTTGAATTCGGCCGCCACCTTGGCGGCGGCGGCGGCGACCCGGGCAACCTCTCCCAACTCCAACTGCGGCATGCCGCAGCAGGCGGGATGAGTCACCAACGTCTCCACCCCGTTCCGGGCCAGCACGCCGAGCGCCGCCGTGCCCAGATCGGGGTCGTTGTAGTTGGCGAAACAAGTGGCGTAGATCACCGCCTTGCGTCCGTAAGCCGGGGCCCGCTCGTTGGCCTCGGGCGGGTCCGCCAGGGCGGTCAGGGTTTTCCTGTGGTATTCGGGCAGGGCCGCGTCCCGGTGGACGCCGGCCACTTTCTCCATCAACGGGCGGGTCAGTCGGTTGCCCCGCCTGGTCGCCCAGTTGGCCAGCGGCGCCGCGAAACACCCGAGGCGGCCGTTGCGGTCGGTCTCGGTGAGCTGGCGGCGGACCAGGCCGATCTTTCCTTCCTTAGCCCGGACGGCCCGCTGGCGCAGCACCAGGTGGGGGAAGTCGAGATCGAATTCATGGGGCGGCACATAGGGGCACTTGGTCATGAAGCACATGTCGCACAGGGTGCAGGCCTCCATCACCGGCTCGAAACCGGCGCTGGAAACGGAATCCAGCTCGCCCGTCTCTGAAGAGTCGATCAGCTCGAATAGGCGCGGAAAGGTGTCGCAGAGGTTGAAGCAGCGGCGGCAGCCGTGGCAGATGTCGAAGACGCGGCGCATTTCCGCGTCCAGGGCGTCGCCGTCGTAGTAGTCCTCGTCCCGCCAGGGAATGGGATGGCGGATGGGTGCGTCCAGGGAGCCTTCGCGCATGGGCGTCGCCTCCGTTTCCGAAGGGCATCAGGCAAAAAGGGGAACCCGCCGCCGCCCCCCCGTCCACCGTTCTAGAGCCTAGCCCCCTTTTAGTCGAGGGAATCCAACGCCCGCTGGAAACGCCCGGCGTGGGACTTTTCGGCCTTGGCCAGGGTCTCGAACCAGTCGGCGATCTCGTCGAAACCCTCTTCGCGGGCGCTTTTCGCCATGCCCGGATACATGTCGGTGTATTCGTGGGTCTCGCCGGCGATGGCCGCCTTCAGGTTGTCCGACGTGGGCCCGATGGGCAGGTCCGTGGCCGGATCGCCGACCTCTTCCAAAAATTCCAGATGGCCGTGGGCGTGGCCCGTCTCGCCCTCGGCGGTGGAGCGGAAGACCGCGGACACGTCGTTGTAGCCCTCGACGTCGGCCTTCTGGGCGAAATACAGGTAACGGCGGTTGGCCTGGGATTCCCCGGCGAACGCCGCCTTCAGATTCTCTTCGGTCTTGGACCCTTTCAAAGCGGTCATGATAATTTCCTCTCGGCTGGTTCTCTCGAGTCTACCGGCCCGGCGGCCGGCGGCTCAGGCTGGCGCCACTATGATGGGGGCGAAAACCCGAGTCAACTATATTTTAATCGTTATAAGATATTAAATAACGTTATGATATATAACTACTTTTTAGGAGAAACTTCCGCCACCCTGATGACCAAGTCGACGCTCTTGAGGACCGTTCCCGGGGGCGGTTCGGGGAGCCTGGAAAGGGCCACCTGGTGGCCGGGGATATCAATCAGGGAGCCTGAATCCTCGATGAAGAAGTGGTGGTGGTCCCGGGTGTTGGTGTCGAAGTAGGCGCGTTGTGAATCGACCATGATCTCGCGCATCAACCCGGCGGCCGTGAACTGGTGCAGGGTATTGTAGACGGTGGCCAGCGAAACCCGGACGCCGATGGCTAGAGCCTCGGCATGGAGTATCTCGGCGGTGACATGGCGGCCGCCGCCGTCGAACAGGAGCTTGCCCAGGGCGAGGCGCTGGCGCGTGGTGCGCAGGCCGGCCCGGCGCAGGCGGTCGTGAACTTGACTGTACGTTTTCTTCATGGTTTTCCCGCTGTCCGCGTGCTTGATCTTTGATTCTGCCACAGAGAGGGCCGGGGACGCAATTGCCGGCTCAAGGTTTCGATGTCCTGGCCGGGATGCCGATGATGTTGTAGCCGCTGTCCACGTGATGAACCTCGCCGGTGACCCCGCTGGCGAGGTCGCTCAGCAGGTAGAGCGCGGCGCCGCCCACCTCTTCCAGGGTGAGGTTGCGCCTAAGCGGCGCGTGCATCTGGCTCCACTTGAGGACCTCGCGGGCGTCACCGATGGCGCTGCCGGCCAGGGTCCTCATGGGCCCCGCGGAGAGCGCATTGACCCGGACGCCCTCCGCGCCTAAATCCTCGGCCAGGTAGCGCACGCTGGCTTCCAGGGCCGACTTGGCCACGCCCATGACGTTGTAGTTGGGCATCACCCTTTCGGAGCCGGAAAAGGTGAGGGTGAGCAGGCTTCCCCCGCCGTTCATCATCGAGGACGCCCGCCGGGCGATGGAGGTGAACGAGAAGCAGGACACGGCCATGGTGCGGAGGAAATTCTCCCGGCTGGTGTCCACGTAGCGGCCCTTCAGCTCCTCCTTGTCGGAAAAGGCGATGGCGTGGACGACGAAATCGAGGCCGCCCCATGCCTCGCCCAGGGCCTCGAATACGTGGTCCATGTCGCTTTCGTCCTCCACGTCGCAGGGCAGGACCAGCTCTGAACCTAGGGTCAGGGCCAGGGGCTTGACGCGCTTGCCGAAAGCCTCGCCCTGATAGGTGAAGGCCAGCGAGGCCCCATGCCGGTCCAGGGCCTGGGCGATGCCCCAGGCGATGGAGTGGTCGTTGGCGACGCCCATGATCAGGCCCCTCTTGCCTGCCATGAGCGGCGCGGTCGCGTCGATGGCCTCGAGCTTGCGTTCCGGCCCTTGGTCCATGGGCTCGGCGCCTTTAGTCCTCGTACCGGGTGAAGGCCAGGGTGGCGTTGGTGCCGCCGAACCCGAAGCTGTTGGAAATGACGCATTCCAGGCCCGCGCCGTCCCGGCGTTCGACGATGATGGGCAGATCCTCGGCCTCGGGATCGAGCTCCGTGATGTTGGCCGAGGGGCTGATGAAATCGCCCTCCATCATCAGCAGGCAGAAAATGGCCTCGTGGACGCCGGTGGCGCCGAGGGAATGGCCGGTGAGCGACTTGGTCGACGATATGGCCGGGATGCGGTTTCCGAACACCTCGCGGATGGCTTTCAGTTCCTGCAAGTCGCCGACGGGCGTGCTGGTCCCGTGGGTGTTGATGTAGTCCACGGGCCGGTCCACTGTTTCCAGGGCCATGCGCATGCATCTGACGGCGCCCTCGCCGGACGGCTGGACCATGTCGTAACCGTCCGAGGTGGCGCCGTATCCGGACACCTCGGCGTAGATCTTGGCGCCCCGGGCCTTGGCGTGCTCCAGCTCCTCGAGGACCAGGACGCCGCCGCCCCCGGCGATGATGAAGCCGTCCCTTTTCGCATCGAACGGGCGGGAAGCCGTCTCGGGCGTATCGTTGAAGTTGGACGACAGCGCCCCCATGGCGTCGAAGAGCACCGACAAGGCCCAGTCCAGCTCCTCGCCGCCGCCGGCGAAAACCACGTCCTGCTTGCCCATTTGAATCAGCTCGGTGCCGTTGCCGATGCAGTGCGCGCTGGTCGAGCACGCGGAGCTGATGGAGTAATTCACCCCCTTGATCTTGAAAGGCGTGGCCAGGGTCGCCGAATTGGTGCTCGACATGGTCCTCGGCACCATGAACGGCCCCACTTTCTTCGGCCCCTTGTCGCGGGTGATGTCGGCGGCGAGAATCAGGTTCCGGGTGGAGGGGCCGCCGGACCCCATGATCAGGCCGGTGCGCACGTTGGAGACCTGGTCTTCGGCCAGCCCTGAATCGGCGATCGCCTGTTCCATGGCGATATAGTTGTAGGCGGCCCCGTCTCCCATGAACCGGCGGACCCTGCGGTCAATGGCTCCGTCCAGGTCCACGTCCGGCTTCCCGTGCAGGTGGCTGCGGAAGCCCATGTCGCGGTATTCCTCGGAAAAGGAGATCCCCGACCGCGCCTCGCGCAAGGAGTCGCGGACCTCGTCGGCATTGTTCCCGATGCTGGAAACAATACCCAGGCCGGTAATCACAACCCTGAACAAGTGACCCCCTTCAAATGCCGTCCGTTTCGGTGAAGACGCCGACGCGGAGATTCTTGGCCTCGTACACAGGCGTGCCGTCCACTTTCATGACGCCGTCGGCGATGCACAAGGAGACCTGGCGACGGATGACGCGCTTGATGTTGATGAGATAGGTGACCACCTTGGCCATGGGACTGACCTGGCCGGTGAACTTAACCCCACCGACGCCGAGCGCCCGGCCGCGGCCGGACGCTTCGCTCCAGCCGAGGAAAAAGCCGACCAGCTGCCAGAGCGCGTCCAGGCCCAGGCAGCCGGGCATCACCGGGTCCGATTCGAAATGACAGTCGAAAAACCACATGTCGGGCTTGATATCCAGCTCCGCCAGGATCTGGCCCTTGCCGTATTCGCCGCCGGTCTCCGAAATGCTGACGATGCGGTCGAACATCAGCATGGGCGGCAGGGGCAACTGGGCGTTGCCCGGGCCGAACAGCTTGCCGTGCCCGCAACGCAACAGATCCTCGAAAGAGTAGCTGCTCTTCTTAGTCAAACCCTGGGGTCCCAAGCCAAATTAACGCCCCGCTTCAAGCGCGGTCTCCCGGAGCCGCGCCCTGGTGGGTTAAAATATACGGAAATTGACGCCGTTTCACAACCTCCCGACGGCCGCCGCCGGTGACCCGCCCCGTCAACGGGCCGCCTGGGCGGTAATTTCCTCGCCCGTCGTCTGGTCCACCGCTTTCATGGACAGCTTCACCTTGCCGCGGTCGTCGATGCCGATCAGCTTGACCTTAACCGAGTCGCCCACGGTGACCACGTCGGAGGTCTTGCCCACCCGTTGGGGGGCCAGCTCGCTGATGTGAACCAGCCCGTCCTTGCTGCCCATGAAGTTGACGAAGGCGCCGAAGTCCATGATCTTCACCACCTTGCCCGTATAGAGCGCGCCGACCTCGGGCTCGGCCGTGATGTTCCTGATCCAGTCGATGGCGTCGGCCGCTGCCTTTTCGTCGACGGCCGCGACCTTGACCGTTCCGTCGTCCTCGATGTCGATCTTGGCGCCGGTGACCTCGCAGATTTCGCGGATCATCTTGCCGCCAGGCCCGATGACCTCGCGGATCTTGTCCTTGTTGATCTTGATGATGGTGATCCTGGGCGCGTTCTCGCTCACGTCGGCGCGGGCGCCGGCGAGGGCGCTGGCCATCTCGGCCAGGATATGCAGGCGTCCTTCACGGGCCTGCTCCAGGGCCGTCTTCATGATGTCCTCGGTGATCGAGGTGATCTTGATGTCCATCTGCAGCGAGGTGATCCCCTGGTCGGTCCCCGCCACCTTGAAGTCCATGTCTCCCAGGTGGTCCTCGTCGCCGAGGATGTCTGAAAGCACGGCGACGCCGTCGTCGTCCTTGATCAGGCCCATGGCGATGCCGGCCACCGAACGCGGCAGGGGCACGCCGGCGTCCATCAGCGCCAGCGAGGCGCCGCAAACGGTGGCCATGGAGGAAGAACCATTGGATTCGGTGATTTCCGACACCACCCGGATGGTATAGGGGAAGTCTTCTTTGCTCGGCATCAGGGGATGGATGGCCCGCCAAGCGAGCTTGCCGTGTCCCACTTCGCGGCGGCTGGTGAAGCCGAAGCGGCCGGCCTCGCCCACGCAGTAGGGCGGGAAATTGTAATGAAGCAGGAAGTGTTCGCGGTAATCCACGGCCAGGCCGTCGATGATCTGCTCGTCCTGTCCGGTGCCCAGGGTGGCGACCACCAGGGCCTGGGTCTCGCCGCGGGTAAAGAGCGCGCTGCCGTGGGTGCGGGGCAGGATTCCGACCTCGGCGGCGATGGGCCGGACGGTGCGGGTATCACGGCCGTCGATGCGCTTGCCGGTGTCGAGGATGCCCTTGCGCACGATTCTCTTCTCCAGGGCCTTGAACACGTCGGAGAGGCTCCCGTCCAGGCCGTCCTGTTCCAGGGATTCGGCGAGCTCGTCCTTGATCCGCTTCTTGATCTCGGCCAGCCTGTCCTGGCGGGCCTTCTTGTCGCTGATTCCATAAGCTTCCACGAGGTCGGCCGTGGCCATGGCGTCCACGCGCTCGGCGAGGGCGTCGAGGCCCTGCGGCGGGTCGGGCAGGTCCCTCGGCTCCTTGGCGCAGGCCTCGGCGAGATCGATGATGGCGTCGATGACCGGCTGCATCGAGCGGTGGCCGAACATGACCGCGCCCAGCATCACGTCTTCGGACAGCTCCTGGGCTTCGGATTCCACCATCAGCACGCCGTCGCGGGTGCCGGCGACCACCAGGTTCAGATCGCTGGACGGCATCTCGTCTAGCCGCGGGTTGAGCACGTACTCGCCGGCGACGTAGCCGACCCGGCAGCCGCCGATGGGCCCCATGAAGGGCAGTCCCGAAATCGTCAGCGCCGCCGAGGTGCCGACCATGGCGACCATGTCGGGGTCGTTCTCCATGTCGTGGGTGAGAACGGTGCAGATGATCTGGGTCTCGTTCTGGTAGCCCTTGGCGAAAAGCGGCCTAATCGGCCTGTCGATCAGGCGCGATGTCAGGGTTTCCTTCTCGCTGGGCCGGCCCTCGCGCTTGAAGAAGCCGCCGGGTATCTTGCCCGCGGCGAAAGTCTTCTCCTGGTAGTGAACGGCGAGGGGGAAAAAATCCAGCCCCGGCTTCGGCGAGTGCTCGCCGACGACTGTGCACAGCACCTTGGTGCCGCCGTAGGTGGCGACGACGGCGCCGTCGGCCTGGCGGGCTATCTTGCCGCTTTCCAGGACCAGTGGCCTTCCGCCCCAGTCGATTTCTTTTCTGTACTCTTGAAACATGTCTTTCCTCTCATGAATGCGGAGGCCGTCCGCGCTCTCGGTTTCGGGCGATCATTGGTGTCGCCGCGAAGTCGGGCGAGGCGTCATCGGCGTAACTTCAAGCTCTTGATGATAACCTCGTAGCGTCTGACCTCTTTCCTTTTCAGGTAGTCCAAAAGGCGCCGGCGTAGTCCCACCATCATCAGCAGGCCGCGGCGCGAATGATGATCCTTCTTGTGAATCTTCAGGTGTTCGGTGAGGTTGGTGATGCGTTCGCTGAGGATCGCTACCTGCACCTCGGGCGACCCTGTGTCACCCTTCGTGGTGGCGAACTCCTTGATGAGTTCCTGTTTCCGCTCCGCTGTGATCGACATCGTCTACTCCATAGATCAAAGGTTCATCACGCGGAAGGGTCGGATTTCCCCTCCCACGAGGCGTGCCAACGCCACCAGTCTGCCCCCGGCCATGGCGCACACGACGTCGCCCTGGGCAATGTTCGTGAGGGGGGACCGGGTTGCCACGGGCAGCACCGAAATGGGCCGGCCGTGACGCAAGCTTCGTGCCTCCACTTCCGTCAAGGCCAGGGCCGGGATGTCGTCCAGCACGGTCTCGATGGGAAGCAGGGCCTCGGCAAGTGCCGCACTATGCCCCAGGTCTTCGAGTTTATCCAGGGGAATCGCCGTCTCTTCCGAAAAGGGCCCGGCGCGGGTGCGCCTGAGGGCGCTGATATGTCCGACGGTCCCCAGTTCCAGGGCCAGGTCGCGCGCCAGGCTGCGCATGTAGGTGCCCTTCCCGCAGATGACCAGGAAACGGGCATGATCGGGGTCGGGCCGCTCCAGGAGCTCGATGCGTTCGATGGAGACCGGGCGCGCCTCGAGCTCCACCGGCTTTCGTGAGCGGGCCAGGGCATAGGCCCGCCGGCCGTTCACCTTGACCGCCGAAAAGGCGGGCGGCACCTGGAGGATCTCTCCGGTGAACGTTGTCAGGGCCGCGACGATCTCTTCGTCCGTGGGTCGGTGGTCGCAACTTTCCGTCAACTCGCCTTCCGCGTCGTCGGTGGCGCGTCCCTCGCCCCAGCAGACGGTGAACTGGTAGGTCTTGGCGCCGTCCATGACGTAGGACGCCGTCTTGGTGGCCTCGCCGAGCGCCACCGGCAGGACCCCGGTCGCCAGTGGATCAAGGGTGCCCCCGTGGCCCACCTTGGCGGCCCCGGTGATCTTGCGCACCCGGCCGACCACGGCGTTCGACGTCAT